>JAFLCM010000127.1 GCA_017303565.1 Planctomycetota bacterium | reverse complement strand
CGGTCGCCCTCGACCTCTTGGCGAAGACAAGCCCGCTGCACGCGTACGCGCAGCGGGTGCACCCGCTCTTTCATCCCGCGGAGGCGGCGGCGCTGAGCGGCGCGGCGTACGGCGACGACGCGTACTTGGCACATCTGCGCGAGTCCGCGCGCCCCGGGCTGCCCTGGCCGCGCCGCGCCCAGGCGATGGACCTGATGACCTTCTGCGCCGGCTCGATCCTGCCCAAGGTGGACAGGGCTTCGATGCACGTCGGTCTGGAGGTGCGCTGCCCGTTCCTCGATCGACGCGTGCTGGAGTGGAGCCTTGGCCGCCCGCGCGAGCCCGAGGGCGCCCCTCCGAAGAGCGTGATCCGAGCGTACCTGCGGGCCCACGTCCCCGGCGAGGTGCTGACCGCCCCGAAACGCGGCTTCAGCCTGAGGACCGACTGGTCGGCGCACGAGGGCACGCTGCGGGCGGGGATCGCGGCGTCGCGGCTGGTGGGCAACGGCGTGGTCCGCGCCGACTGGGACCGCTTCTGCTCGCCCGATGCGCCGTACGCGCAGCGCCGCGTCTTCGCGCTGGCGATGCTGGCGGCGTGGTACGAGAGGCGGCGTGCGTGAAGGTGTTGGCGCTCGGCGAGTTCCCGATCGACAGCCCGCGGGCCCACGCGGTCAACGTCTTCAAGACCGCGGGCGGCTTCGCGCGCCTCGGGCACGAGGTGACGCTGGCGTGCCTGCCGCCCGAGCAGGCCCGATCCGCGATCGACCTCGGGGGGAGTTTCGGCGAGCGCGGGCTGCGGACGCTGGTGCTGGCGAAAGACCGCTACGGCGAAGACGCGGCCGTGCTGGCCCGATCTCTCGGTGCTCACGCGGTCTACGCCCGCTCGTTCCGCGGCGCGTCGGCGTGCGCGCGGGCGGGCTTCTGCACCATCCTGGAGACCCACGCCCACCCGGACGACGCCAACCCGCTCATCCGCGAGTGCTGCGCAATGGCGCAGGCGGACGGAGCATTGGGCGGCATCGCCACCATCGGGACGGTGCTGCGGGAGGCGCTCATCGCGCGAGGGGCGGACCCGGGGCGCGTCCACGTCGTGCCCGACGGCGTCGATGTGGAACTCTTCGCTCCGCCCGCGCCGCTCCCGGACCCGATGTGGAGGTCGGACGGGCGGAAGCACGCGGTGTACGCCGGGCACCTGTACGAGTACAAGGGCGTGCCGACGATGCTCGACGCCGCGGGCTTCTTGCCCGCGTGGGTGTTTCACTTCGTGGGCGGGGTGAAGGAAGACATCGACAGCGTGGCACAGCGGGTCGAGGCTCGAGGGCTGAGCAACGTGCGGCTGGAGGGGCACCGCCCGCACACGGAGGTGCCGCGCTGGCTGTGGCACGCCGACGCCCTGCTGCTGCCGCCGCTCCCCACCGACCCCTCAGCGCGCTGGACCAGCCCGGTGAAACTGGGCGAGTACCTCGCGGCGGGCCCGGCGGTGATCGCTTCGGACATTCCCAGCCTCGGGGCGTGGGTGAGCGACCGCGAGGTCATTTGGTTCCGCGCCGGTGATGCGGGGTCTCTCGCTGCGGCGCTGGGTCGGGCCGCGGCGGCGAGCGCCGGGGAGCGCTCGACGCGAAAGTCCGCGGCGCTCGAACTCGCCCGTACGTATGACTACGCGAACCGGGCGCGGCGACTGCTCGGCATTCTCGGGTTGAAGGAGCCACCATGACCACCGCCACGCAACGCGAAGAATCGACCGCGACCGCAGGGCCCAAGCACACGGCGTGCACCTGGGACAAGGCCGTGGCGTGCTTCACGCGCCCCGAGTGGAGCGTGCAGCACACGCGGGGCGGGCTGCTGGGGGCCGGCTCGTCGAGCCTTGATGCCGCGCTGCACGAAGGGCCGTTGCGTCCCGGCGACCTCGACGCCGCCGCGCGGGCGCTGGTGCCGCTGGGACGGCTGGTCGCGGCGGGATCATGGGAGGAGGCGCACGCGCTGGAGGCAACACTGGGCGAGCGCGCCGACCTCGGGCTGGCGGTCACTTCGCGGTTGATTTTGGATGACGGGCGGCGCGTGACCGTGGCCGAGCGATGCGCGGATGTCGGGCTGGAGCCCCGCCGCGGGGGTGCCCACCCCGGGGCGTACAAAATGTCCCGCTACAAGGCGTACCACCAGATGCAGAGCGCGGTGGCGCGGCTCGTCCCGATCGGCGTACGCGACATCATCGAGATCGGGGACAGCAACGGCGTGATCCGCGCCATGCTGGGGGGAGGGATCGGGGGCGGCGTTCGGGAGCCGAGCTACTTCCGCGCCCACTACCCGCCGCACGACCTGCAGACGCTCGACCTCATCCCGGCCGCATCGTGCGACGTGTTCATCTGCGACAACACGCTGGAGCACGTGGCGGACCCGCACGCGGCGGTGCGCCAGATGTCGCGCGTGATTCGTCCCGGGGGTTGGCTGGTGCTGTTCGCACCGTTCATTGCCATGTGCCAGGACGACGACCGCTGCCGATGGTCCAAGCGGGCTTTGGCCGAACTGCTGGCCCCCCACTTCGACGCGGGGATGCTGGGCGCCTGGGGCAACGTCGAGGCGTGCTGCTGGTACATGCGGGCCAACAAGTGGCTGCGCGTGCTGGGCGAACGCGGCGGCGTGCTTACCTGCCGGGACTCCCGCGACCCCGCGTCGCCGGTGGTCGAAGTGCCCGCGCACAACGACCGCTTGCACCCGATCCACGTCTGGGCGGTGGCACGGCGGGCGGGCGGCGAGAGGGCCACCGCCTTCGACCTCACGCCGCTCTCGCGCTGGGCGGGGCTGGACGTGGCGCACAAGGAAGGAACGGCGGCGCTCGCGGCGACCCTGCCGCGTGGCGCTCGCGTCGGCGTGGTCTCTTCGACGCCGGCTTCTGTTGCCGACCGGCTGAGCGAACTGGCGGCTCGGCCCGTCTGCGTCTGCGCGGACCTTTGGGGTGCGACGGACGCGCTGTCGAACGGCTTCGAGTCTCACGCCTCGCTCGGGGGCGCGAGGCAACTGGACGCCGTGGTGCTCGATGCCGAGGACGCACCGCCGTCGTTGTCCGCATCGAGGGGGGAGTTGGCGGGGGGCTTGCCGGGAGCCGCGCTGGTTCTCGGCGATGGCGAGCGTGCGAGAGCGCTCGCGTCTGACCTGGCCGCCCGTGGGCTTCGCGAGCGCCGCCCGGGCCTCTTCACGCGCTGACGCTCGTCGGGGCCGCGCCGGGCGTGCGGCCCTCTTCGAGCGCGCGGAACAGGTCGACGTACGCCTCGCCCATCTTCTCGACGGTGAAGCGGCGCTTCACCATCTCCACCGCCCGCGCCGAGAACTCGCGCTGGAACTCGCGGATGACGTGCAGCGGGTAGATCGGGTTCGCCTCGTCCATCGGAACGCCCGCCGCGATGTCGGCGTCGCGCACCAGTTCCGGCGTCCCCCCCGAGGGGTGGTACCACACCGGCAGCCCGCAGCTCATCGCCTCCAGCACCGTGTTCGGGCAGTAGTCGTTCCGCGAAGGGAACATCAGCACGTGGCAGGCGCGCATGATCGACGCCAGCCGCTCGCGGTCAACGATGACCCCCAGGCACGTCACGTTGGGCAGGCGCTTCAGCTCGTGCCCGAACGCGAGGTCCTGCTCCTGGCGACCGACGCAGTAGAAGCGGATCCGCGGGTTGCCGGCGAGCAACCGAGCGGCGTGGACAAGATCGCCCACGCCCTTGCGCACGCCGTGGGTGAACGCCACGTGCAGGATGTTGAAGTCCGCTGGCGCCAGGCCCGGGGCGTTGCCGGGCAGGTGCTCCTTCGGGCCGTCCTCGCGGAAAACCTCGCGGTCGACACCGTTGTAGATGATTGAACCCTTGTCGGGCGTCAGGCAGACGGGGGCCTCGACGCCGAAGATGGTCTCGCAGGGCCTGGTGGTGTGGGAGCGGACATAGCGGGATTGGAAGACCGTCCAGTCGGCGATCTCGTTGATGCGCCGGTTCTCTTCGTCCTTCTCGTAGATCTTGACCACAGCGCGGGCCCGCCCGTCGAGCCGGTGGACGAAGCGCACGCCGCGGGCCTTGAGATCACGGACCACGTCGAGGCCGGGGTCCCACTGCACGCCCACGGCGACGGTCTCCCCCTCGCCGGGCGTGGTGGTGAACGCGATGCCGCGGCGCTCCATGTACGTGAGCATCGAGCGCACGAACGGGAAGACGTGCGACTGGTCCCGGTACCCGGCGGCTTTGGTGATGAGGACTTTCACGGGGAGGCTTCCAACAACAGCTTCGGCCCATTGCTATCGCCCCAAGCGGTCGGTCGGCTTTGCCGAAGGCCCGCAGACGCCCCCGCCGATAGGAGAACGGTGACCTCTCTGGCAGCAGATCCACTCGCGACAGGCCCGGCGGCCCCGGACCGTTTCATGCTGCCCGAGGACTACGTGTGCCGATCCCGCGCCGTGAGTCTGGACACGGCATCTGGATCTGACGGCGGCTACTGGACTCCCGAGCGGATCACGAACGCCGCCAGGTACCAGATTCACGTCTACCGCTGGGCGGATCGGATCGCGCGGCGGCGGGGCCTGCGCCGGGTGCTCGATGCCGGCTGCGGAGTGGGAACCAAACTCGTTCGCGTGCTCGGGGGCGAGGAACGCGAACTCTGGGGCGTGGATCAGGCGTCCGCCCTCGGCGTCGCCCGCGCGATCAGCCCGGCGGCCCGCTACTGGGCCGCGGACCTGGAGCACCCCGCGGGCGGCCCGGATGACCCGGGCGGCGACTTCGACCTGATCGTCTGCGCGGACGTGCTTGAGCATCTCGGGAACCCCGATCCCCTGATGGCGTTCCTCCTGTCCCGAACAGCACCACGGGGCAGACTGGTCCTGTCGACGCCGGAACGGGACCGCCTTCGCGGGCGCGCCTGCCGTGCGTCGCTGAAACCCGACCACGTGCGGGAGTGGTCGCGCGGCGAGTTCGTCGCGTACGTTCGTTCGCGGGGGTTCGAGGTGCTGTCCAGCCGGCTGACCGCTCAGGACGAAACCGAGACTGCCTCTCTGTGGCCGGCGGAGTTTGCCTTCCGTCTGGGCCTGTCGGACCGCTCACCGCTGGCGTGCCACGCCGTGTTGTGCCGCCCGGCGTAGGCGTTGGCGCGCGGCTTTGACCGATAGAAGTGGCGTGACCGAGACGCCGCCCATCTCGGTGCTGCTGCCGACACGCGGCGAAAGCCCGTGGTTCGCCGCTGCACTGCGGTCGGCAACCGCGCAAACTTTGCGCCCCGCGGAGGTGCTGGTCGTGCACACGGGCACCGGCGACCCGCCGAGGCTGCCGACGGAGCCGACCGTCAGGCTGGTGCGCGCCCCCGGGGCGAACCTGGCGCGGGCGCTCAATCTGGGTCTTCGAGAAGCGCTGTGCCCGCTCGTGGCCCGGATGGACGACGACGACGAGTCGCTGCCGGGGCGCCTGGCGGCTCAGGCCGGAGCGATGGAAAGTCGGCCCGAACTGGTCGCTCTGGGGACGGGCTTTGAACGGATCGACCGCGCCGGTGGTCTGATCGAATCCTGCACGCCGCCGACCGACCGGAGAGAGGTCCGCTGGCGGCTGCTCTTGGGCAATTGCGTGACGCACGGCTCGGTGATGCTGCGTCGCGAGGCGGTGCTGGCGGAGGGCGGGTACGACGAGTCGTGCGAGCGGGCACAGGACTTCGAACTCTGGCTCCGGTTGACGCGTGACCGCCCGTGCGTCGCCAACCTCGCGGAGATCCTCTACCGCTACCGGTGCGACCCGGCGGATCGTGTGGGCGCCGGGTGGCGATCGTCGCCGGGTCAGGAAGCCGTGGCGGCCCGGGCGCTGAAAGCGGCTTGGGAGCGCCTGCCCTCGGTGAGCCCGGATATCGAACTCGAGCGGGCGAACGCACTCGCGTCCCGGGGCGCGGGCACCGCGCCGATCGAGGCGCTCCTCACACAGCGCGGCCCGACCATCGAGAGGGTGAGGGCGCTCGAAGCGGCCCGGGCGAGCGGTTTGGGCGTCCCCGCGTCGAGAGAACCGGTGCGCCTCGCACGGCTCCGTGAGGTCGGTTCGCTGATCCGGTCCTCCGGGGTGCGCCGTTTGTGGCTTTGGGGCGCGGGGCGGCACACGCGCTGGGTGCTCGAGAACAAGGGTTCGCTAGGACTGGACATCGCGGGCGTGGTGGACGACGCGCGGGCGGGGGACCTGTTCGAGCACGCGCCGGTCGCCCACCCGAGTTCGCTCGGCACGGGCGACCATGTGCTGCTCTCCAGCGATGCGCACGAGGACGCGATGTGGACTTCGAGCGCCTCCGCGCGGGCCCGCGGCGTGACGGTGTGGAGACTGTACGGCGGGAGCCTGCACGCGAGCGCCCCGGGGGCCGCCGCATGAGCACGCCGACCGTCAGCATCGTCGTGCCGGTGTTCAACGCGGAGGCGACCATCGGAGCGTGCCTGGAGTCGGTGGTTGTCCAGTCATTTCAGGATTGGGACTGCGTGGTCGTTGACGACGGCTCGAACGACCGCGGCCCGGAAATCGCGGGCGGATTCGCCGCACGCGATTCGCGCATCCGCGTGGTCCGCCAGCCGAACACGGGGCTGCCGGGTGCGCGAAACACGGGCATCGTCCACGCAAAGGGGGCATGGGTGCGCTTCCTGGACGCGGACGACTGGCTGCTGAATCGCTCGCACGAGACGCTGCTGGAGGCGGCGCGGCGGTCTGGCGGTGCGCTGGTGGCGGGCGGGGCGCGGTATGTCAGTGAGAGCGGCGAGGACCTGGGGTGGTCGTTCCGTCCGGGGATCGAGGCCGCGCCGCTGGAGGTCCTGGTCGAGGCACACCGCTTTCAGGTGAGCGCCGCGATGGTGCGGCGTGAAGCGCTCGCGGGCACGCCCTTCCGCG
This sequence comes from Planctomycetota bacterium, assembly GCA_017303565.1. GTDB lineage: Bacteria > Planctomycetota > Phycisphaerae > Phycisphaerales > UBA1924 > JAFLCM01. The sequence goes on along the minus strand of JAFLCM010000127.1, from coordinate 281 downwards.
ACGACGCGGCGGGTTCCGAAGACCTGGACGTGTGGCTGCGCCTGTGCGAGGCGGGCGTGACCCCCGCGTGCACCGACGCCGATGTGGTGGCGTACCGACTCCGCCACGCGGGGATGAGCCGGGATCACGCGAAGATGGCGCGGGTCGCGGCGAGGGTGATCGCGGCGTGCTTCGAGCGCTGCCCGGGGCTGGAAGAAGTCGAACCGGGGAAGCGGTCGCGCTGCCTGCGTCGGGTGGCCTTGGAACGGGCGAGCGCGCTGTCGCTCACGCACGGCCCGGAT
>JAFLCM010000126.1 GCA_017303565.1 Planctomycetota bacterium | reverse complement strand
GAGGGTCCGCTCGGTGCGGCAGCTGCGCCTGCCCGACGGCGACGTGACGAGAGCCGCATCGCTCGATGCGCCGTCGCGGCTCGGTTTCACCGATTCCGAGGGGTGCGAGATCGGCTGGCTCCGGGCGGGCGAGGTCCGCCAAGGCGACGAAGCCCGGGACGAGCTGCTCTACCTGGGGGTGCGCCGCGAGCCGGTGGAACGCCTGCTGGGCCTGCTGATGGACTCGGGCTGCAGGATCGTCGCGGTCGAGCCCTCGTTCACGGCGCTCTCGCGCTGCGCCACGCGCACGCTCCGCCGGGCTTCCGACGAGCAGGTTTGCCGGGTGCTGGTCGACATCGGGGCGGTGACCACCGACGTCATGGTGACTCGGGGCCGCTCGATCGCGTTCTACAAGCAGCTGGAGACCGGCGGCGCCTCCATGACCGAGCTGGCCGCCCAGCGGCTCGGGCTTGATGCGGCGACCGTGGCGGAACTCCGCCAGCGGCGGATGCTCGCCGGCGCCGACGCCTCGGAGCCGAAGGTCGAGCGGGCGATGTTCGACGCGGTCCGCCCCCTGATCAACGACCTCGCGCAGGAGATCACGCTGTGCCTGCGGTACTACAGCGTGACGTTCCGCGGGGTGCGCCCCGAGGGCGTGCTGGTCTTCGGCGCCGACGCCCCGGAGCCGAAACTCGCGGAGACGATCGGCGAGGCGTTGAACCTGCCGGTGTCCGTCGCCAAGCCGCTCGCAGGGGTTGACCTGTCGCGGGTGGGGCACGTCATCCGGGCGGGTGATCCGGCGTCGCGGTGGGGCGCGTGCTTCGGGCTGTCGACACGGGTGCTCGAATCCCCGTCGGCCCGCAAGGCCGGGGAGTGGAAGGCGAGGGCCGCGGCGTGACCCCGCTGATCGATTTCACCCCCGAGTCGCTCAAGGCCGTGGCGCGTTCCCGGCGCCGGGCCCGCGCGTGGGCCGCGCTCTACGTCGGCACGCTGCTCGTGCTCGGCGCGGTTTATCTGGGCGTGACGGCGGGGCGCTCGCACCGCGAGGCCGAGCGGGCCGAGGTGTCGCGCTTGCTCCGGCTCGAGTGGGCCAGAAACGAGGAGGCGCAGAAACTGCTGACCGAGATCCGGGCGATCGAAGAGGCCATCAACCGCTACGACCGGCTGGCGTCGCCCGTGAGGGCGAGCGACGTGGTGGGGACGATCGGGGCGCTCCTGCCCGAGCACCTGAGCCTGACGGCGATGACGCTGACGCCGAGAACGGAGAAAGTGATGATCCCCGCGGCGGGGACGCCGGGCGCGCCGGGAGGCACCCCGGGGGGCACGCCGAAAAGGCCGGTCACGCGGACGATCTCGTACCTCGCGGTCGAGATCGAAGGCATCAGCCCCGGCGACATCGAACTCGCGGAACTCGTTTCGCAGCTCGAAAGATGCCCGCTGTTCTCGTCGGTGACGATGGACTTCGCGAAGTCGGCGGTGGTCGACGGCGTGCAGGCCCGGGCCTTCCGGGTCAGCGCGCGGGTGGACTTCGACAACCGGTTCACCTTCCGCGACGCGCCGCCCTCGGGCGGGGCCGTCGTGGAGGAACCGACCGAAGCGAAGGGGAGCCGCCCGTGAACTTCTCCAAGAACCAGTTGATGCTCGGGGCGGCGTGGGCGCTGACGGTCGGCGTGGGGGTGTTCGGCGTGATCCGACCGGCGGTGAGCCACATGAGCACGCTGGAGCGGGAGATCGCCGAGCAGCGTGCCGAACTGACCCGACCCGGCAGCGCTCCGGAAACGATCGAGCGGCTGGCGCGGGAACTCACGGCGCTGCGCGCGCTCGGCAGCGAGCGGATGACGCCGATCCCGAAGGAGAGCGGCGTCGCCGCGCTGGTGAAGGACCTCAGCGAGGCATTCGACGCCCTGGGGCTGAAACAGCGGGAGATCTCGACGGGCACGGCGCGGACGACGGAGGAGGCCTCCTCGCTCCCGATGTCGATCTCGCTCAACGGCCCGTTCCCTGAGATCTACAAGGCGGTTCGGCGCGTCGAGAGCCTCGACCGGCTGGTCCGCGTGCAGCGTCTGCGGATGGCCCTCCCGGCGCCGAGCGCCCGCGACACCATCGACCGCGGCGGGCAGGTCAAGGCGGACCTGCTGATCGACGTGTTCTACGCCCCGCGTTCCGCGGCGCAGCCGGTGAAGAGCGCGGAGGTGACGCCGTGAAACGCCGCGTCCGAGAACTTGTCGTCATCCTGCGGGCCGACCCCAAGAGGGCCGGTGTGCTCGGCGTGCTCGCGGTGGTGCTGACGGTGGTCAGCGTGCGGGCGATGATCGCGGGCGGACCCTCGCGAGCGAGCGCCGCGTCGAAGGACGGGACCGCCCGGACCACCGCGGAGGCGCTGGCCGCCGGGGCGGGCGTCGCCGCGGCCCTGGAGAAGCGGACGGGTCGGATCGTGACGGCCCCGACGCCGCCGGCGGAACTCCGCGACGTGTTTCGGCTGGACGCAGCCGCGTTCCCCCAGCCGTCGCAGGTGAAGGCGGAAACGTCGCAAGTTGCGGAAAAGTCCGGGGTTGCGGTGGCCGAAAACCCAGAGGAGGCGGCGCTGCGCGAGCGGGCCGCGCTCGAGGCCCGTGTCGCCAAAGAGGCGTCGCTTCTGAGGCTGCGCGGGACCCTGCTGGGGTCGAACCCCACCGCGGTGATCGAGACACCCGCGGACCGCAGGAGCGTCGTCGTGACACCGGGGCAGGAGGTCCTGGGGTTCACGCTCATCGAGGTGAAGGCCTCGGGCGTGGTGCTGGAGAAAGAGGGCGTGCGGGTGGAGATCGCCCGCGACGTATCTCTGGGCGAGTGAATCCATCCGCATCCCGGGCAGCCGGGGCGTGAATCAAAACGAAGACCAGGAGACGAGCGATGCGTCAGGAGACCTACGGCGTCGGTTCCACGTTGGCCACCGGTTTGAGCGTCGCCGCCGCCTTGGCGCTGTGCGCGGGGCAGGCGTTCGCCCAGACCTCCGCCCCGACCACCGGCGGGTCCAAGACTTCCACCGGCGCGTCCTCGGGCGCCTCGAAGTCGACCGGGGGCAAAACGTACAGCAACGCCAGCGCGAAGAAGGCCGCGCCGGCGACCGCGAAGAGCGGGTCGTCGACCAAGCCCCTGGTCTCCGGCGGCAGCACGCTGAGCGACCTGGTGGGCGGCCCCGCCGCCAACGCCCAGCCGACCGGCGCCGCCCACGAGTCCAATCCCGAGGGCGAAGAGAAGGCCGGCTCCGCCGAGAACGGCGTGAAGGTGTCCGACTACATGACCGTCGACATCTTCGTGCAGGACGAGGACCTCGCCAACGTCCTGCAGATGCTCAGCCTGCAGAGCCGCAAGAACATCATCGCGTCCAAGGACGTCTCCGCGACGGTGAGCGCCAACCTCTACGGCGTGACGTTCTACGAGGCGCTGGACTCGGTGCTGCACGTCAACGGTTACGGCTACGTGGAGAAGGGCAACTTCATCTACGTCCACACGCTGGAAGAGATCGCCGCCATCGAGGCCGCCGAGCGGAAGATGGTGTCGAAGGTCCTTCGCCTGAACTACCTGAATGCCAACGACGCCGCCGAGTTCGTCACGCCGCTGCTCTCGGAGGGCGGCCAGATCAAGACCAACGGCGACGTGGGCGAGTTCAGCGTCCCCGAGGACAGCCCGACCGGCAACGAGCAGTACGCGCTGTCGGCGATGCTTGTGGTGTTCGACTACGCCGACCACATCGCCGAGATCGAGGAACTGCTCAAGCAGATCGACACCAAGCCCGCGCAGGTGCTCGTTGAGGCGACCATTCTTCAGACCTCGCTTACCGAGGCCAACGCGTTCGGCGTGGACTTCTCGGTGCTGCACGACGTGAACTTCCTCGACTTCCTCACCGGCGGCGGCCCCCTTGGCGCCCCCGGCGCGATCGGCGGCACCGGCACGGACATCTTCGGCCCCTCCGACAACGAGGGCTCGGCGGTCAGTTCGACCGCGGGCAACTTCGCCGGGCCGGGCACGATCAAGGCCGCGATCCTCGCCGACCAGGTGGGCGTGTTCATCCGCGCCCTCGATGAGGTCGGCAACGTCACGATCCTCTCGAACCCGAAGATCCTGGCGCTCAACCGCCAGCCCGCCAAGGTGCTCGTCGGCCGCAAGCTCGGCTACCTGAACACCACCGCGACCGAGACCTCGACCACGCAGACCGTCGAGTTCCTCGACACCGGCACGCAGCTCGCGTTCCGCCCGTTCGTCTCGAACGACGGCATGGTCCGCATGGAACTCAAGCCGCGCGTCTCAGAGGGCGTCATCCGAACCGCCAGCGACGCCACCGGCGCTGCGGTGACCATCCCCGACGAGATCACGCAGGAGATCACCACCAACGTGATCGTGCCCGACGGCTCGACCGTGGTGCTGGGCGGCCTGTTCAAGGAAACCACCAAGCTCAACCGCTCGCAGGTGCCCGTGCTGGGCGATATCCCCATCGTCGGCCTGGCCTTCCAGGGCCGCGACGACTCGACCGACCGTCAGGAGATCATTTTCATGATCAAGCCGACGGTGGTCCACGACCGCGTGCTCGCCGAGCAGGGCGACCGCTCCGTGGCCTACGCCGAGCGCGTCCGCACCGGCAGCCGCCAGGGCCTGCTCCCGTTCTCTCGTGAACTCCAGAGCGCTCACCTGAATCTTGAAGCGCAGCGCCTCGCGGACGAGGGCAACACCGACGGCGCCATGTGGAAACTCCGCCGCTCGCTCGAACTGAACCCCGAGCAGCCCGACGCCATCCGCCTGAAGGAGCAGATCCAGGGCAAGCGCGACCTGTGGCCCAGCGGCAGCGTGCTCGAACGCGTCATCGACGGCGAGGGGAGCATCAACCCGACCATGCCCTCCCGCGGCATCCACGGCGTTGAACCGAAGCAGGTTCAACTGAACACCCCCAGCCCGGCGTCCCAGTTCGGTCCGCAGACCAGCCCCGAGCAGCAGCCCGGCGCGCCCGTGCTCGCCGAAACGCCCTCGGAGCCTCAGGCCTCCGCCGTTCCGGTGAACCTCAACGCTGAACAGCCCCTCAACAGACAGCCCGCTTCGACAAGCCTGTTCGGCACCCTCGCCAACATGCTGCAGAACCCCGACCGCATCCAGGCGGGTCAGCCCGCCGCGGCTCCCACGCTCGCGTCGCCTTCGACGCTCGCCTCGGCTTCGACCGCCTCCGCGGCGCCGGCCCAGCCCGACATTGCCTCGGCCACCCCGGCAGTTCCGACCGAGCCCGTGTCCGCTAAGGCCGAGCAGACCATTCCCGGCATCACAATCATCCCCGTCTCGGAACTCGAGCCGGTAACGGCGAGCCTGCCCACGGGCACGCTGGGCGGGTTCTTCTGGAGCACGCCGGTTTTCCGGCAGTACCTGAGCATGGTCCAGGGTCAGCAGCAGGGCCTGGCCCAGTCGCAGCCCGTGCAGGCGATGGAACAGTCCCCCGAGCAGTCCACCACCCAGAACCCGGTCGAGGGCAACGCCCAGGCTTCCGAGCCGGGCACCAGCCCCATCGACGAGCCCGGCTCGAGCCCGCAGTGAGCGATCAGCAGCCGCAGTGACAACGAGCGCCGCCGCCGTGCACCGCTCATCCCCAGGAAAGAGAGAGAGTTTCAGCACCATGAAGATCACCCTCCCCGTCTCGATCCGTCTCGGCGCGCTCGTCCCCGCGGTTCTCGGGCTTGCCGCCGTGAGCGGCTGCTCCAGCAACCACGGCGCCTACACCGGCAAGTTCAAGGAAGAGGCCGTCGGCCGGATGAACATGGTCAAGGCCGGGACCCAGTGGGACATGGCCAACCAGCAGTTCCAGGCCGGCGACATCGACCGCGCGCTGGAGACGATCGACACCTCGCTGGTCCTGAACGACAAGGTGGCGAAGTCACACCTGTTGAAGGGCCGGATCCTGCTGGAGCAGGGCAAACTCGAGCCTTCGCTGGCGAGCCTCGAGAAGGCGAAGGAACTCGACACCGAGAATGCCGACGCCCCGTACTTCATGGGCGTGGTGCTCGAGCGCCTGGAGCGAGGGGAGGACGCGCTGGCGTCTTACCGCGACGCCGCCCGCCTGGACCGCTCCAACCCCCAGTACACCGTCGCGGCCGCGGAAGTGCTGATGCACCTCGGGCGTCTCGACGAAGCGAAGGAACTCCTCGAGCCGCCCGCGGGCTCGGACCTGCCCCGGTTCACGCAGAACGCGGGGGTGCGACAGACGCTCGGGCACATCGCGCTGATGAAGCGTGACTCAGCGGCGGCGGTCCGGTACTTCAACGAGGCGTGCACGCTGGCTCCGCTCGACGCGGGCCTTCGCGAGGACTTGGCACGCGCCCAGGTGGCCGCCCGCCAGTTCGGTGACGCGGAGGCGAATCTCGGGCGTGTGCTCTCGGACGTGAAGCCCGGCGAGCGCCGCGACCTCCGCCTGCTGCGGGCCCGATGCCTGCTGGAGACCGAGCGCCCCGTCGACGCCCGCATCTTGCTGCAAGAGATGGCCCAGGGCCCCGGCGCGTCCGACCCGGACGTGTGGGTGCAGTTGGGCAACATCGCTCTGGTCCTGAAAGACGATCACCGCCTGCGCGAGGCCGCCGGACGGGTTGTCGCGCTGGCCCCCAGCCGTCACGAGGGCTATCTGCTGCTCGGGCTGTACCAGCGCGAGATCGGCAGGCTGTCGGAGGCCGCGGCGACGCTGGAGAAGTCCGTGGCCCGAACGGCCGATGACCCGACGCCGGCCATCGTGCTCTCGCTCGTGTACCAGCAGATCGGGCAGCAGGACAAGGCGAGGTCGCTGGCGAGCCGGGCGGTGACGATCTCGCCTGACAACGAACGGGCGCAGTCGCTCGCGCGTCAGTTCGGGGCGGTCGCCGGCGTGGAAGAGTCGGACGCTCAGTAGTTTCCGGGCCTCGGGGCAAGTCAAAGATGCGTGGATCAAGCGCGGCCATCTTGCTGCTCGGACTCTCCGCGGTGGCGCTGTGCCACGGCGTGGGCACCGCGGCCGCGCTCACTCTGCTCGAGGGCCGCCCGGCGTGGATGCTGGCGTCCGCGGCGGGCTTCGGCGGGCTGGTGATCTCGGCGCCCGCCGGACTCGCGATCCTCCCGCTGATCAGGCGACGGGCGGCATCGGTGCGTGCGTCGCTGGAGCCGCATGCCGACGCG
>JAFLCM010000125.1 GCA_017303565.1 Planctomycetota bacterium | reverse complement strand
AACATCGCGCTGGTCAACGAACTCAAAATCGCCCTCAGCGCCATGGGCCTCGACATCTGGGAAGTCCTCGACGCCGCCGCCACCAAGCCCTTCGGCTTCCACCGCTTCAACCCCGGCCCGGGCTTCGGCGGGCACTGCGTCCCCGTCGATCCCTTCTATCTCTCTTGGAAAGCCCGCCAGGTCGGCGCCCCCGCGGATTTCATCGAGCTCGCCGGCCACGTCAACCGCCGCATGCCCGAGTTCGTCGTCGAACGCTGCCGCCTTGACCTCGCCGCCGAGGGCAAAGCCCTCTCCGCCGCCCGCGTGCTCGTCCTCGGCCTCGCCTACAAGCCCGACATCGCCGACGTGCGCGAAAGCCCCTCCTTCGAACTCATCTCTCTCCTCAAGGAAGCCGGGGCCGAAGTCGCCTACCACGATCCGTACGTCCCCCAAACATGGGCCGGGCGTCGCCACAACCTCCGAATGACCAGCGTCCCCTGGACCCCCGAAACCCTCACCGACGCCGCCCTCGTCCTCGTCGCCACCGACCACGCCTGGTACGACTGGCCCTTCATCGCCCGCCACGCCCGACTGATCGTCGACACCCGCAACGCCCTCGCCCGCGCCGGCCTCCCCCCCGGCAAGGCCCCAAACCGAGCCACCATCCTCAAAGCCTGATCCCACCGCAGTTCGCTCTCCACTCGCCATTCGCCACTCCCAACTCCCCTCCCCACCGTTTGACCCCACCTCGGCCCCTCGGGTAAAACCATCGCCCCGATTCCCCGGTTCTCCGCGCCGTTCGCCCCCGACTTCATGTCGGAAGGCAACCCCCCGGACGGGCCGCTCGAATAGGCTTACCCCCTGTCCCCCCCGCGCCGTTCCACCGCGCCCGTTCCAGGAGTCTCGCCGTGCACATCCTGACCAAGTTCCTCGTCATCATGGCCGCGGTCCTCGCGATCCTGCTGAGCGGGCTGAGCATCGCCTACTCCAGCAACGCCCAGCGCCTGCGCGAAGCCGTGGACAACGAGCGCAAGACCGCCGAGGCCGCCAAGGCCACCGCCGCCGAGACCACCGCCCAGTCCGCCGCCGAGCGCGAGAGCCTCGAACAGAAGATCTCCGCCCTGCAGGCCACCGTCACCAGCGTGCAGCAGTCGATCGCCCAGCTCCAGGGCGAGAACGCCCAGCTCCTCTCCGACAAGAAGCGCCTCGAACTCGAGGGCGCCTCCTACCAGGCCCGCATCGACCAGTTCATCGCCCTCTCCGAGGCCCACGCCAAACTCGACGAGGCCCGCGCCAAGGAACTCGAGGACCTCCGCCAGAAGCAACTCGCCTACGCCCGTAAGGAGATCGAACTCGGCGACCGCATCAACGACCTCGCCGGCCAGCTCGAAGTCTCCACCGAGACCAGCCGCGCCCTCCAGGAACAACTCGTCGCCGCCCGCCAGGACCTCGAGCGCGCCAGGACCGGCGGCGTCGCCGACGCCACCGGCCTCAAGAAGGCCCCGCCAACCTTTCGCGGCCGCATCACCACCGTCACCAAGGACGACGCCACCGGCAACACCCTCGTCACCATCAACGCCGGCACCAACGACCGACTCACCGAGAAGATGGAACTCAACATCGTCCGTGACGGCTTCGTCGCCAAACTCGTCCTCACCCGCGTCGACCTCAACACCGCCGTCGGCACCGTCAACTTCCTCGGTCGCGACGTCAACGTCCAGATCAACGACATCGTCATGCCGACCCTGTGACGGTCCGGAAGACGCCAGGGACCCGGGACCACGCCCCAGGTTTCGGCTGTTCCAACCGCGTGCGTTGCGTCTCCCTGCTCTCTTCCTGATGCCCGATCTCTGGTCCCCGGTCCCTAGGTCTTCCCCATGGCCCAACCCCTTGGAATGTCGATGCCCGGTTCGCAGCGCGGCCGCCGCGCCACCCCGAACGTCTACACCGGGCTCATGGCCGTCGCCGTCGTCGCACTCCTCTCCGCCTGCGTCGTCGTCTGGATGAACGGGCGCGTCATCGGCCCCGGCGGCGACCTCATGTCCGCCCTCAGCATCCACCCCAAGCAGGGCAACCTCAACCTCGGACGCTGAGCACGCGCTCTCCGCCCCCCGGGCGTCCGCGGCGCCCCTGCCGCCTGCCCCTGCCCCCCTCTCCCATCCCAGCGGTAGCATGACCGTCCGGCGCGCCCGCGCCCCACGGAGATCGATCATGCCGCGCACCGCCCTGTCCACTCGCGCTCTCGCGCACCTCGCGCTCACGCTCACCGCCTTCCTCGCCGCCTGCGCCTCGCAAGAGCGCCCGGACGCCGCCCCGCGCGCGACCACCCCCGCCTTCAACCCGCCCGCCACCGAGCAGACCGTCGTCACCGACGTGTACCACGGCACCCGCGTCCTCGACGCCTACCGCTGGCTCGAGAACCCCGAAGACCCCAAGGTCAGCGCCTGGAGCGACGCCCAGAACGCCGCCGCCCGCGCCTACCTCGACAACCTCCCCAACGTCGACGCCCTCCGCGCCCGCATCACCGCCCTCGAGACCGGCGCCAGCAGTTCTTACACCGCGCTCCACGAGGCCGGCGGCTCGCTCTTCGCCCTGAAGAACCAGCCCCCCAAGCAGCAGCCCATGCTCGTCGCCATGCCCTCGCCCGACCGCCCCGCCGAGGAGCGCATCATCGTCGACCCCAACGCCATCGACCCCACCGGCCACACCGCCATCGACTGGTTCAAGCCCTCCGCCGACGGACGCCTCGTCGCCGTCTCCATGTCCGCCGGCGGCAGTGAGTCCGGCGACGTCCACATCTTCGACACCGTCTCCGCCTCCCGCGCCTTCGAGGTCATCCCCCGTGTCAACGGCGGCACCGCCGGCGGAACACTCGCCTGGCTCCCCGACGCCTCCGGCTTCTACTACACCCGCTACCCACGCGCGGGCGAACGCCCCGCCGAAGACCTCGACTTCTACGTCCACGTCTACTTCCACAATCTCGGAACCCCCACCGAACAGGACCGCTACGAGACCGGCAAGGACTTCCCCAGGATCGCCGAGATCGTCCTCGAAACCTCCAAGGACGGACGCTTCGTCCTCGCCGGCGTGCAGAACGGCGACGGCGGCGAGTACCTCCACTCCCTCCGCACCCCCGACGGCGCCTGGACCCAGTTCACCCGCTACGCCGACCGCGTCGTCCACGCCGTCCTCGGCGACGACGCCGTCTACATGGTCAGCCGCCTCGGCGCGCCCCGCGGCAAGATCATTCGACTCCCCCTCACCGACTCACCGGGCATCTCCCTCTCGAACGCCCGCGTCATCATCCCCGAGCAGCCCCGCGCCGTCGAGACCGACTTCCTCGGAGAGGCCGGCCTCTGGATCGACCACGGGCACGTCTTCGTTCAGTACCAGGACGGCGGACCCAACGTCATCTCCGTTTTCAACGCCGATGGAACCCCAAGAGGCGACATCCCCGCGCCGCCCGTCTCCTCCACCGACGCCTTCGCCGCCCTCTCGAACGGCGACGTGCTCTTCCGCTGCCAGTCTTACCTCGCGCCCCCCGCCTGGTTCCGCTACGACATCAAGACCGCCAAGGCCGCCCGCACCGCCCTCTTCCGAACCTCGCCCGCGGACTTCTCCGACGCCGAGGTCGTCCGCGAGTGGGCCGTCAGCAAGGACGGCACCCGCGTCCCCATGACCATCCTCCGCAGAAAGGGCGCCAAACTCGACGGGAACAACCCCACCCTGCTCTGGGGCTACGGGGGCTACGGCGTCTGCGAGTCGCCCACCTTCAACGCACGCCACCGCGTCTGGCTCGACCGGGGAGGCGTCTTCGTCTGCGCCAACATCCGCGGCGGCGGCGAGTTCGGTGACGAGTGGCACAAACAAGGCAACCTCGCCAACAAGCAGAACGTCTTCGACGATTTCGTTGCCTGCGCGAACCGCCTCATCGAACTCCGCTACACCCGCTCAGAACGCCTCGCCCTCCAGGGCGGCAGCAACGGCGGCCTCCTCATGGGCGCCACCTTCACCCAGCACCCACGCCTCGCCCGCGCCGTCGTCTCCTCCGTCGGCATCTACGACATGCTCCGCGTGGAACTCACCCCCAACGGCGCCTTCAACGTCCCCGAGTTCGGCACCGTCAAGGACAAGACGCTCTTCAACGCCCTGCTCGGCTACTCGCCCTACCACGCCGTGAAGCCCGCCACCCCCTACCCCGCCGTCCTGATGATGACCGGCAAGAACGACCCAAGGGTCGACCCCTGGCACAGCCGCAAGATGACCGCACGCCTGCAGGCCTCCACCTCCAGCGGACTCCCGGTCCTGCTCCGCACCGACGCCAACGCCGGCCACGGCATGGGCAGTTCACTCTCCCAGCGCATCGAGATGCTCGTCGACGTCTACGCGTTCCTCTTCCACGAACTCGGCGTCGACGACCGCCCCCCAAACGAGAACCCCGAGCGTCAGCGAGGGGCTCTTCGACTTTCTTCACCATCGCCGCGGCGTTACCCCGCCAAGACCGGCGCCCGCCCCACCGAGTAGTACGCGAACCCCGCCCGCTCGATCTGGTCGCGCTTGTACAGGTTCCGACCGTCGAAGATCACCGCGCTCCTCATCAGCGACTTGATCTTCGTGAAGTCCGGCGTCTTGAACTCGTCCCAGTCCGTCGAGATCACCAGCGCGTCCGCGCCCTTGAGCGTGTCGTACATCCCGCCCATGATCTCGTACTTCCCGGGGTTTTCACGCTTCACGTTCTCCGCCGCCACCGGGTCGAACCCGCGGCACGACGCCCCCGCCGCCGCGCACTTCTCCATCACCGTCAGCGCCGGCGCCTCGCGGATGTCGTCGGTGTGCGGCTTGAACGCAAGACCCCAGAACGCGACCGTCTTGCCCTTCAGCCCGCCCTTGCCCTCGAAGTGCCTGGCGATCTTGGCGAAGAAGATGTCCCGCTGCCGCTGGTTCACGTCGTGAACAGCCTGCGAGAGCTGCGTCGCCACCCCCGACTTCTTCCCCATGCTGATGCACGCCAGCGTGTCCTTCGGGAAGCACGACCCGCCGTAGCCCAGCCCCGGGTACAGAAACTGGTTCCCGATCCGCTTGTCGGCGCACATGCCCTCGCGAACGGCGGTGATATTCGCCCCGTACGCCTCGCACAGGTTCGCCATCTCGTTGATGAACGAGATCTTCGTCGCCAGGAAGTTGTTGCTGGCGTACTTCACCATCTCGCTCGACAGGATGTCCATGATGTAGATCGGGTGCCCCTGGCGCACGAACGGGTCGTACAGCTCGCGCATCAGCGCGCCCGTCCGCTCGCTCTCCACCCCGCAAACCACCCGGTCCGGCTTGTTGAAGTCGTTGATCGCCGCCCCCTCCTTCAGGAACTCGGGGTTGTTCGCGATCCCGAAGGGAATATCGCCCACGATCGCCTTGATCCGGTCCCGCACCTTCAGGGACGTCCCCACCGGCACCGTCGACTTCACCACGATCACCTTGGGCTCCTGCTTGGGCCCCAGGCTCTTGATCACCCGCCCGATGTCGTCCGCCGCCGACCAGATGTACTTCATGTCCGTGTCGCCGTCGGCGCCCGTCGGCGTGCCCACGCAGATGAAGATCATCTGCGCGTCCCGGTACGCACGCTCCACGTCCGTCGTGAACGACAGCCGTCCCGCCTTCACGTTCTTCTCCATCAGCTCCGTCAGCCCCGGCTCGTAGATCGGGCACCCGCCCGCGTTCAGCGTGTCGATCTTCCGCTGGTCCACGTCCAGGCACACCACGTCGTTGCCCGTGTTGCTGAAGCACACCCCGGTCACCAGACCTACGTACCCGGTTCCAACCATCGTCAGACGCATGTGTAAATCCTCGCGGGGAAAGTGCCCAAAAACCTCGTGCCTCGTGCCTCTTGCCTTCTTCAGTAGTTCGGCGTCGGCGCCCGGAACTTCGTCATGTCGATCCCACGGAACCACTCGATCGTCTTCTTCAGCCCCTCCTCCAGCGGCACCTTCGGTTCCCAGCCGTTCAGGTGCTTCCGCGCCAGCGTGATGTCGGGCTGACGCTGCAAAGGGTCGTCCGCCGGCAGCGGCTTGAACACCAGCTGGCTCTTGCTGCCGGTCAGCTTTACCACCAGCTCCGCCAGCTGCTTGATCGTGAACTCGCCCGGATTCCCGATGTTCACCGGCCCCACAAAAGTGTCAGGCCCGTTCATCATCCGGATGATCGCCTCGCACAGGTCGTCGCGGTAGCAGAACGACCGCGTCTGCGACCCATCCCCGTACAGCGTGATCGCCTCGCCATTCAGCGCCTGCCGAATGAAGTTCGACACCACCCGACCGTCATACGGGTGCATCCGCGGCCCGTACGTGTTGAAGATCCGCACCATCCGGATGTTCACCTTGTTCATCCGGTGATAATCCATGAACAGCGTCTCGGCGGCCCGCTTGCCCTCGTCGTAGCACGCGCGGGGCCCCAGCGTGTTCACCGCGCCGCGATAGGACTCCGGCTGCGGGTGAACCTCCGGGTCGCCGTACACCTCGCTCGTCGACGCCTGCAAAATCTTCGCGCGGCAGCGCTTCGCCATCCCCAGCATGTTGATCGCCCCCAACACCGACGTCTTCATCGTCTTGATGGGGTTGTACTGGTAGTGCCCCGGCGCCGCCGGGCACGCGAAGTTGTAGACCTCATCCACCTCCAGGAAGATCGGCTCCGTCACGTCGTGACGGATGAACTCGAAGTTCTTCTTCCCGAGCAGGTGCTCGACGTTGCTCTTCTGGCTCGTGAACAGGTTGTCGAGGCAGATCACGTCGTGACCCTGCTCGACCAGCCGCTCGCACAGGTGCGACCCCAAAAACCCGGCGCCGCCGGTGACCAGGATGCGCTTCGTGACTGACAAGGGCAGACTCCGATCAAAGCCACACGATCCAACCGGGCGGCCCGCCGGCCCAACCGCCACGCGCCGCCGCCACGAAAAACCGATCCATCTCCCTCGCGCCAGACGGCGTAACTCCTTACGCCGCAACGATTTGGCAACGATTCCGACCGGCAATCCCTCGCCGCATTCGTTGCACCACGCGAAAAAGCGGGCCGATAGTGTAGCGGCACTACACCGCTCCCCCCACTCATCGACCATTCCAACCCCGCGTCTCACCCCAACTTCACGACGCCCCCGACCACCCTTTACAGAATCCGATCAGAACACCCCCGCCGTCCATTTCCGAATCTGTGCTCTGTGCTCTGTGTTCTG
>JAFLCM010000124.1 GCA_017303565.1 Planctomycetota bacterium | reverse complement strand
GGTAGGGGATGCGAGTGAGAAGGGCGGCCGGAGAAGTGCGATTTGTGTGAAGAGGACGCCGAGGTAGAAGGTGAAGGAGCAGAGGGCGCAGAGGCGGACGGCGCGGAGGGCGCGCTGATTGGTTTCGTGGTCGTGGCCGGCGTCGATGAGCAGCCCGAGGTGGCGCTGCTGGCGGGTCTTGCGGGCGTTGGTCTTTTCGTCCTCTTCGGCGAAGACGGAGGCGAGTTCGAAGAGCCGCACGCCGCCGCCGTGCTCGGGGCGGACCAGCGCGTCCTGGTTGGCGCGGCGGCAGGTGAGCAGGCTGGGGACGATGCTGGGACGCAGGTAGGGCGTGCCGGGGCGGCGGGCCTCGTCGACCTTCAAGAGGCGCAGCCCGGCGGGGACGAACAGTTCGGCGTGCTCGCGGGGGGAGAACGAGAAGGTGACGGTCTCGAAGTAGCCAAGGCCGGTGAGGGCGGCGGCGAGCACGTCGGTCGCCTTTTCGCGGTGCTCCCACGCGCGGGGCTGGTTCAGGTCGAGACGCACCGAGAGGGCGTCGGCGATGGCGAAGTTGTCCAGCCCGTGCAGGCGGGCGATCTCCTCGATCAGGTCGATCTCTCGGGTGAGGTCGGGGCGGTGGTGAGGGATGGTGCACGACAGGGGCGACGAGCCGGAGACCTCGATGCCGATGGTGTCGAGCAGGCGGCGGACCTCGGCGGGGTCGATCTCTTTGCCGAGGACGTGCGTGATGCGGGCGGGGCGGAGGGAAACGACGCCACGGGACGGGGCGGCGCCGGCGTCGATCATCCCGTCGCAGATTTCGCCGCCAGCGACCTGCAGGATGAGTTCGGCGCAGCGGGCCGAGGCCCATTCGAGGTCGCCGGCGCTCACGGTGCGCTCGAAGCGGTGCGAGGCGTCGGTGCGGATGCCGAGGCGGCGAGCGGCGCGGCGGATGGTCGCGGGGTCCCAGGTGGCGAGTTCGAGCAGGACGTCGGTGGTTCTTTCGGTGACGCCGGTTTCGAGCCCGCCGATGACGCCCGCGAGCGAGACGGCGCGGTCGGCGTCGGCGACGACGAGGTCGGTGGCCTTGAGCGTGTAGGCTTTCTTGTCGAGGGCGGTGAAGGCCTCGCCCTCCTTGGCGTAGCGGACCACCAGACGCTTGCCGGAGAGGGTGTTGAGGTCGAAGGTGTGGCTGGGGTGACCGAGTTCGTGCAGGACGTAGTTGGAGACGTCGACGACGTTGTTGATGGAGCGCTGGCCGACGGCTTCGAGCGCCTGCACGAGCCAGGCGGGCGAGGGGCCGATCTTCACGCCGCGGATGACGCGGGCGGTGAAGCGGGGGCAGACATCCGTGACGTGGTTGAGGACGCTGGTGATGGAATCGACCTCGGTCGTGCCGTGGCGCAGGGCGGGGCCGGGGGCGGGGACCTTCAGACGCCTGCCGGTGGAGGCGGCGAGTTCGCGGGCGAGGCCGAGGTGGCAGAGGCAGTCGCCGCGGTTGGAGGTGACCTCGACGTCGAGGACGCAGTCGCCGCCGGGGGCGTCGGCGCGGGACTCGATGGGGAACGAGTGCGCGGTGAGGCGTGCCTCGGCCTCATCGGGGGTGAGGGTGCCGGGTTCGAGCAGGGAGTTCAGCCAGCGGACGCTCGTGAGCATGGGGCGGGAGGATAGGGCCGAGGCCGCGGAAAAGGCGTGTGACCGGGGCGAAGGTGAGACATAGGCTTGAACCCGCATGTCCCCCGCCGCCAACCCCGTCATCGTCGGCATTGACCTCGGCACCACGAACTCCCTGGTGGCGGTGTGCGATGAGCGCGGGCCGCGCGTCCTGAAGGATGCCGCGGGGCGTGGGCTGTTGCCCAGCGTGGTGCGGTACATCGAGGACGGGCGGGCGCAGGAGGTCGGCGACGGGGCGCGGCGCCACGCCCGCGAGTTTCCGCGGACGACCATCGCCAGCGTCAAGCGGCTGATGGGGCGTTCGGCCTCCGATGCGGCGGCGGACGCGGGGTACCTGAGTTACCGAGTGGTCGAGGGGCCGAACCGGATGGCGGTGGTGCGGCTCGGCGAGACGGAGACGGGCGCGACGGTCTCGCCGCAGGAGGTTTCGGCGGCGATCCTTCGGGAACTGAAGGCCCGGGCGGAGGCGGCGCTGGGGGCATCGGTATCGCGGGCGGTGGTGACGGTGCCGGCGTACTTCGATGATGCGCAGCGCCAGGCCACCCGCGACGCGGGCAGGCTGGCGGGGCTTGAGGTGGTGCGGACGGTCAACGAGCCGACGGCGGCGGCACTGGCGTACGGCGTCGGGCTGCGGCAGCGGACCGAAGAGACGATCGCCGTCTACGACCTCGGCGGCGGGACGTTTGACGTGTCGATCCTGCGGGTCACGCCGGGCGAGCCGGGGGACGCCTCGACCGATTTCTTCGAGGTGCTGTCCACCGCGGGCGACACGCACCTGGGCGGCGACGACGCGGACCACCTGATCGTTGAGCGGCTTTCGGCGGGCCTGGATCGCGCGGCCCTCACGCCGGGCGACGCGGCGGCGCTGAAGGCGGCCGCCGAGGAGATGAAGATCGCGTTGTCGGAGAAGGACTCCGTCGCGCGGGAGGTCGCGCTCTCGACGGGCACGGTTTCGGCGAGGATCACGCGGGCGGAACTGGAGGCGATGCTGGGTCCGTGGGTGGAGAAGACGCTGCTTTCCTGCCGTCGGGCTCTGCGGGACGCGAAACTGACGGCGGAGCAGATCGACCGGGTGGTCCTGGTGGGAGGCTCGACGCGGGTGCCTCTTGTCAGGCAGCGGGTGGAGGAGGTGTTCGGAAAGCCGCCCTACACGGCGCTGAACCCCGATGAGGTGGTGGCGTTGGGGGCGGCGGTGCAGGGCGCGGTGATGAGCGGCGACGTGCGCGGGATGCTGCTGCTCGACGTGATCCCGCTTTCGCTCGGCATCGAGACGGTGGGCGGGGCGGTGGCGAAGGTGATCATGCGGAACAGCAACGTCCCGGCGCGGGCGACGGAGATGTTCTCGACCGGCGTGGACAACCAGACGGGGATCAAGCTCAACATCGTGCAGGGGGAGCGCGAGATGGCGGCGGATTGCCGCTCGCTGGGCGAGTTCCACCTGCGCGGGCTGCCGCCGATGCCCGCGGGGATCCCGCAGGTGGAGGTGGAGTTTCTCGTGGACGCGAACGGCGTGCTGAACGTGTCGGCGGTGGAGCGGCGGAGCGGGCAGCGCGCCGGCGTGCAGGTGATCCCCAGCCACGGGCTGACCCGCGACGACGTGGACCGAATGGAGCGTGAGGCTCTCACGCACGCGAAGGAAGACATGCAGCGACACCGCGTGGTGGACCTCATCGCGAATAGCCGGCTGGACCTGAAGTGGATCGCCGAGCGGCTGGACAAGGTGCGCCCGCACCTCGAACCGGCGTACATGGTCGAACTGGAGGGCGCGGCGGCGGCGCTTCGGGACCTGGTGACCCGGGCGGAGGCGGACTGGCGGGGCGTCGATGCCAACGCGTTCCACCGGGCCAAGGAAGCCCTGGACAAGGCGAGCGTTCGGATGCACGAGGTGAGCATCGCGCGGACGCTGTCGGGCTGACCGTGGCGCGGTTTCCCGGGCGTTCCCGGCTTTCCCGCGACTGCCTGGGGATTCGGCTCGCGGGGGCGGCGGGCCGAACATTCTGTGGAAAAGTCGCACTGCAATCGCTTTCAGAGGGGTGGAATGGGCTTGAAGTCCGTTGGTGTACGCTTTACCTTGCGAAGATCGCGTGTGTTTTTGGTGACGGAGGCTCGGGCCGACGGAACCAGACACGCCACCGGCCCGAATGCCTGTGGTTCGCGCAGCGCGTTGACCCGCAAGGGTTTTGCGCGTGGCTTCTCGTTTTTCTGCCCCCGTCGTTGCGGCTGGCGTGTCCCGGATCGTCAAGGAATCGTTTTGATTGTGAAGTGATGCTCCCCTTGAGCGGCGTCCGGGCGGCCTTGACAGGCGACCGGGCCCTGATCCGACCGAGCACGACCTGACCGCACTTTCAAGAAGGATGGACCCTCGGATGCTGAATACCCCGTCGAACAAGCAGGCCCGGACCGGTTTCACGCTGGTGGAACTCCTGGTCGTGGTCGCGGTCATCGCGCTGCTCATGGGCCTCCTGTTGCCGGCGCTGTCGAAGGCGCGGGCCGCGGGCTTCCAGGCCAAGGGCCTCTCGACGCAGAAGCAGCTGGTGCTGGGCCTGATCTCCTACGGCAACAGCGCCGACTTCGCGATCCCCGGCATCAACACCTCCGGGCGCCGCCTGGAGACCATCGCTTCCAGCGACGCGACCCGTCTGGACAAGAGCGGCTCGATCGCCACCCAGTCGTTCGACTGGATGACCGCCGCCCTCGCCGAGGACACCAACCTGCCCGTGACCCGCTCCGAGCGGCTGGCGTACCTGCTGCGTGAGTACTCCGACCCCGCCCAGCGCGAGACCTTCGCGGCCTCCCTGCTGGACAACGGCAACACCGGCACCCCGACGGTCAACGAGGTCGCGGACCGCTCCGGCGGCATCCCCGCCCCGTCGTACCTCATGCCGGGCGTGTGGCAGTTGAACGGCGGCATCACCGCCGTCCCCAGCGATCAGCGCAGCCCCTTCGGCCAGACCACCCAGCAGAAGGCGGTCTGCGAGATCCCGACCGGCTACCAGCCCCGCATCGACAAGGTCGGCCAGGGCGCGACCAAGATCGCCCTCGCCGACGGCCACGTGGACACCGTCACCGTGGACAGCCCCGTCCGTCTCGATGTCGGGGCCTGGCGCCCGGTTGACGATCAGAAGTGGGGTGCCTTCGCCTCCGAGGGCCCAATCCGCAAGGACAGCCTGGCTTACGGCGAAGACGCCAAGAACAGCCGCCTGTCCTATCGCCACAACAACCGCATGAACGTGGTCTATTGGGACGGCCACGGCGAGGCCCTGGCCCAGGACGCCTCCCGCAATCCGAACTTCTGGTACCCCACCGGGTCGTCGTTCAAGAACAGCAACGCCCACTCGACGTCGGCGAGCTTCTTCTCGTCGAACCAGACGTTCCCGGCCAAGATCAACTGATCGATCCCGGTTGCGTACGCAATCCGAACAGCAATTGCCCGCCAGCGCCGAAACCCCGGCGCTGGCGTTGTTTTTGGACCTTGGCCAAGTGGACGGTTCGGTCGGTTGTCCAGCCGACTTTTGGTCATGGGTTTCCCCACTTTCCCATATTCCGTGCGGCGAAGTGTAAGTATTCCCTCACAATCGACAGGTTGCCCCTTCACAAACGGTGGCGGCGCGGTATGGTTTTGCCACCGACGGTCGCGTTTGCGTCTTGTCGGCGTGTGACGTCCTTCCTGACGCCCCTGGAGAGATCGAGATGTCGATGAACGTGATCGTGCGCTCCGGCGCCGCTGTCGCCCTCGTTGCCTGCGCCGCCGGTCTGGCTGTCGGCGCGAAGTACAACCCCGCTCCGCAGGGCGCCCCCGCCCGCGTGACCGACGCCGCCAACGCCGCGGGCACGCTGAGCCTGACCCGTTCCGCCACGAAGCTCTACGGCACCGGCGGCGCGTACAGCAACGTCAAGCTCAGCGCTCCCATCCTGCAGGACCGCCTCGACGGGTTCTTCAACAACGCCGCGGCCGAGGTGATCGGCGGCGTGGCGAAGTGCATGAACACGACCTTCTGCGACGTGTTCGTGAACCCGCCGAACACCACCGCCGACCAGGAGAAGCAGGCGAACCACTGGGGCCTGGCGCAGTTCAACATCGTCGCGGTGGGCACCGCCACCGGCAACGACGTGCTGGTCGACGAGAGCATCACCCCGCAGGAGATCGCGCAGAACCCCACGGTTGTCTACAACGCGAACAACCGCGACTGGTCGAACAGCATGGGCAGCCTGCTGGGCGACGGCACGGCCCTGTGGCGCGCGAACTTCAACAGCGCCCGCTCGCCCTCGCAGAACAACGTCGAGACCCTGAACGTGGCCGGCGCGATCGGCGCGGCGGCGTCCGGCGGCAACAAAATCTACCTCGCGGGCAACCAGGTCGACCTTGTCGGCGCCGGCTCGGCCTTCATGTCGATGCCTTCGGGCGCCCGCTTGAACGACGGTCGCCTCGTGGTCGGCGCCACCTCCTTCGGCTCCGGCTCGGCCAAGAACGGCTTCATCGCCAGCATCTACGACGGCACCCGCCAGTCGTGGACGCTTCCCCCCTACCGCTGGCTGGTCACGAACTACCCGCTGATCGCCGACCCCGCCGGCAACTACCCCACCGACGCGGAACTCCGCACCAGCAGCCACCGCGTGAGCAAGCTCGCCCGTGCCGGCTGCTCGACCGAGACCGTGTACGCCACCTGGGGCCAGGGCTCGGTGACCGCGGTCAACACGCTGCCCCCCAACAACCACCTGTTCACCGGCGGCGGCTTCGGCCCGCGCGTGATCTTCGTGGACACGGTTGATTTCACCACGGCGCAGAACCTCAACGGGTTCACCAACGGGTTCGCGTTCGTCTCCGCCGACCCCGCGGCGACCTACAACCCCGCCGGCGCGGGCGGTCGCGGCACCATCGGCCCGATCAACCCCGCCTACCGCTTCATCGAGATCCAGGGCACCGGCTCCAACGGCTTCGCCCAGCACGACATCAACTCCAAGGGCCAGGTCGTCGCCCTGTGGGCGGACTTCTCGAACACCGCCGCCCCCGTCTACCGCATCCACCGCTACGACCCCATCTTCGACACCGTCGACGCCTGCAAGATCGTGGGCTACTCCGCTCCGGTCGTCATCGCCGAGAGCAACGTGAACTACGGCGGCACGACCTTCATCACCGCCACCGACTCGTTCATCAGCGGCACCTGCCCGACCGAGACCCTCGGCGTGCAGCTGCAGCAGCCCTTCTCGGGCGTGTCGATCGATGACGAGGGCAACGTCTCCTTCGTCGCCACCGTCGAGTCCTTCGAGGTGAGCGTCAACTACGTCGACTGCAACAGCATCCCCCTGGGCACCGCCCCCGACGTCCGCTCGTCCACGACCGCGCTGTGCTTCTACGAGGCCTCGACGCAGTCGCTGTACCGCGTCGCCGACGGCGGGCAGAACGGTGACGTTCTGACCGACGGCTCGGGCCTGCAGTTCAAGGTCGGTCGCATGCCCAGCACCAACGAGTCGGACGCCTTCGGCGCCGAGGGCATGAGCGAGACCGGGCGCGTGTTCGCCTTCACCGCCCGCAACGGCTCGGACGAGGG
>JAFLCM010000123.1 GCA_017303565.1 Planctomycetota bacterium | reverse complement strand
GGCGTGGGAGAACGACCTGGTAAACCTTTACAAGGGCGTCAACGCCAAGCGGGCGGAGGAGATGAAGGCGGCGGGCGACGACGCGGTGGCGGCGTTCGGCGGGGGGCAGTCGACGCGGGAGTTTTTCGAGAAGTACCCGGAGATCAACAAGGCGGCGGTGACGAAAGTGCGCGGGGCGTTGACGCCGGAACTGCTCGCCAAGTTGCCTTCGCCGTTCAAGCCGGCCGAGGTGAAAGAGCCCACCTTTGAGGAGTGAGCCCATGCGCCCAGGAGCGGTGATCAGGTTCGCGGCGGCGCTGTTGCTGGCGGGTTTCGCTTCGCGTCCGGCGGCGGCGCAGGGCGTGGACTTCGATCAGGACACGCGCGAGCGGCAGGGCATCAACTACGCCAAGAGCAACGAGACGCCCAAGCCCTTGGAGCGTGAGGAGGTGGTGTCGCTCTTGAACGTGGTCGGCGCGACGGACGACCAGCGGTCGGGGGCGCTCGACATGTTCGAGGGGTACGAGGCGAAGGTGAGCGAGGCCCGCAAGAAGATGGGTGCGTGGTACATGGAGACCTTCGTGCCCAACGGGAACTGGGTGAACGACGCCGAACTGTGGCGGAAGTCGCAGCCGACGTTCGAGAAGTACCGCAAGCACATCGCGAAGCTCCGGACGAACTACCTGAGCGACGTGCGGCTGCTGATGACGGCGGACCAGGACGCGCAGTGGTCGAAACTGGAGAAGCGGCTGGCGCGTCGGGACCTGATGGGGGAGACCCGCGGGACGGTGGGGCTGGCGTCGGTCGACCTGGAGGCGGTGGTGCGGTCGGCCTTGAAGGACGCGCCGCTGCCGCCCGATGCGGCGGACGCGCTCAACGGGTACCAGGACGCGCTCGACCGGGCGGCGCAGCAGACCGAGTCCTTCAAGAAAGACGAAGCGCCACCCGAGCGGGGCGAGATGAACCAGGAGGAGTACGCAAGGGCGTTCCAAGCGCGGTACTACCAGAACCAGATCGCGAAGTGGAAGCCCCTGCAGGACGTGAACGTCGCGACGCTGCGCAAGGTCCTTCCGACACTCCCCGAGCCGATCCGCGACCGGGTGCGGTTCGCGTTCTGGAACGCGGGTTCGGCGCAGAGCGCGATGGAGTGGTTCGGCGACACCGGGGCGGGGCCGGTGGACTGGCGGAAGGTGGACGCGCTGAAGGACGTGTCCGAACAGCAGCGGGCCGAGATCGACGCGATCCGTGCCGACCACGACCGCGAGTGGGCCGACCGGGTTCAGCGGGAGGGCGAGGAGTCGCTCCGGTTGCAGGAGTCGGATCCGGAGAAGGCGATGCCGTGGGCGCGGAACGCCCAGACCGACTGGATGAAGCGCTGGAGCGAGATGGCGGAGCTGGGCCGCAAGTACCGTGAGCGGGTGGGGCGCGTGCTGTCTGAGGCGCAGGCCGAGCGGGCGGGGCTGAAGGTGTCCAAGGAAATGGAGATGCCGAAGTTCGAGCAGTAGCGAGGCGATCGGGGTTTGGCAGGGTGCCCGAGCGCCGACGCGAAGGAAAATCTCGCGGAACGCGTTCACACGCGGCGCGGAAATCGCCTTGGTACGGGGCAGACGAAGACCCGCCCTTTCCCAGAGTGAGACCTCAGCCATGAACCCGTGCGCGAACACCTGCTGCAACTGCTCGAACCCCGATTCGACGATAACCTGGGCCGCCTGCGCGTCCGCTTGGAAGGGCGGGACGGGGGCGGTGTCGGCTTCCGGACGCGTGGCGATCGTGAACGGGGTGCTTTCGCTGGTGCGGCGTCTGGACCGCGGGCAGGTGAGCCAAAAGGAAGCCACGGCGATGCTGGAGCGTGCGCTGGCGTCGGCCGGGCACAGGTAATCCCTGATGGGCCGGGGCCGGATGAACCGCATCGGTTCGCCCGTTTGGCCCGAACTCCTCCCGACTTTGGGTGCAACAATGACCCGTGCCGGCGGTTGTACCGGTGCGACTGTCATTGCCCCGCCCTCGATGGGGTGGGAGTGCGTGGAGGATTTGCCGTGATGCAGCGACTGTGCCGGTTTGTTTTCGCTCTTGGCGTTTGCGCCCTGATGTTCGGGGCATCGCGTCCCGCCGCCGCCCAGCCGGGGCGGGGGATGATGGGCAACTTCGACGAGCCGACGATCAACAGCAAGGAGATCGAGCGGTATGCCGAGATCCTGCGGATGTCGCCGGACCAGGTGGAGAACGCCAAGGGCATGCTGGAGGGGTTCAACACCGAGTTCAACTCGCTGCGGCAGGAGATGCGGCAGGCGTTCGAGTCGATGCGTGACGAGGCCCGCGACACGGGCGACAACGGGGTTTGGCGGAACGCCGGCACGCTGATGCAGACGTTCCAGAAGAAGATCGAGAAGGCGGAGAAGCAGTACTTCGACGACATGAAACTGCTGCTGACCGACGATCAGGCGGCGCGTTGGCCCGTGGTCGAGCGGGCGCGGCGCCGTGAGAAGTCCGTGCCGCGGGGCGGGCTGGTCAGCGGCGAGGGCGTGGACCTGGTTCGGATCGTGAACGAGATGAAACTCACCGCCGAGGAATCCCAGCCGGTGCAGCCGCTGCTGGAGCAGTACGAGAACGACCTCGACCGTGCTCTTGCCGAGCGCGACAAGGCGTACGAGGAAGGGATGGGCCAGGGCGCAAACCTGTGGTTCAACCAGCAGATGGACAAGATCGACGAGCTGTTCAACAAGGCGCGTGACGCGGCGGCGAAGGTCAAGGACGTGAACAAGCGGTACGCCCGGCAGATCGAGGGGGCGCTCCCCGAGGCGTACCACGCCAAGTTCGAGTCTGAAGTGCAGAAGGCGTCGTTCCCGCGGGTGTACCGCCCCTCGTACGCGGCCCGGGCGATCACCGCCGCCGAGGGCATCACGGACCTGAGCGACGAGCAGAAGACGCAGTTGGCTCAGATCAGGGACTCGTTCGAGAAGTCGCTGGCCCCGATCCAGCAGAAGCAGGCCGACTCGATCGAGCAGACCGAGATGAACCGCACCGCGATGCAGATGTTCGGCATGGGCGGCGGTGGGAACGAGGGCTCCGCGGAGTTGCGGGACCTGCGCCGCGAGGTCGAGGACGGCACGTACGAAAAGGTCCGCGACCTGCTGACCGAGGAGCAGCGGGCCAAGCTGCCGGAGCGTCCGCAGCGCGGCGACTGGCGCCAGCTGGTGCCGGGCGGGGGGAACGGCGGCGGTGGCGAGCGTCCGCGCCGCCCCGGTAACGCCTCCTGAGCGGGGCCTGCCCCGGACCGATCATCAACGCCGGGAATCCGAACCCCGCGCGTCCCAATACTCCAGAGGCCCGGCCACGCGGTCCGGGCCTTTTCTCTTTTCACGCCGGAGACACACATGGGCATCATCTTCCGCTCGGGGGTCGTTGCGGCTTTCTTGTCGGCGATGCTCGTGTGCCCGTCGCAAGAGGCGACGGCGCAGGTGGTGGGGTCGATGTCGTGGGGTCACTGGAGCTCCGGCACGTTCAGCCCGCGGGTGACCCGGCGCGAGGTCGAGGTGATGGGGCGGATCCTGAAACTCAAGCCCGACGAGCGGGCGAGCGTGGTGGCGCTGTTCGAGGCGCACGACGCCGAGGTGCGGGCCGAGGGCGGTGCGGTGCGGCGCGAGTGCCGCGACCTCTCGGAAGAGGCGGAACTGACGCAGCGCGACGCGGTGATGAAGGACATCGGCAAGAAGGTGGAGAAATGGCAGAAGCGCCGGGAAGAACTGGAGAAGCAGTTCCTGGCCGACCTGACGGCGATGCTCACTCGGGAGCAGACGGAGCGCTGGCCTGTCGTGGAGCGGGAACTGCGGCGGCCGCGGCTGATGGAGGGGGCGTGGATGAGCGGGGAGGGGATCGACGTGGTGGCGCTGGTCGCGGACACGCTGAGCGAGGCCGAACACCCGCCGGAGATCGACGATCTGCTGGAGCGGTACGCGGTGGAGGTGGACACGGCGCTGGTGGAGCGGGATCGGTTCTTCAAAGCTCACGACGGCGAGATGGCCGAACTCGTCAAGTCTGATCCGCAGAAGGCGCTCGGGCACCGCAAAGACAGCGTGCGGAACAGGGTGCGGGTGCGAGAGATCAACGAGCGGTGGGTGAGGCAGATCGCGTCCCGGCTGGCGCCGGCGGCTGGCAAGCGGCTGCTGGACGCGTTCGAGCGCCGGTGCATCGTGTGGTGGAACCACGAGACGCCCATGGAGCAGGTGCTGAAGTCGGCGCGGTCGGTCGAGGGGCTGAGCGGGGATGCACGCAAGGCGCTGAGCGAGGTCGAGCGCGAGTACCAGCAGGCCGCGGCTGAACTCAACCGCAAGACGGTCGCGGCGTACCAGAAGTTCGAGGAAGAGCGCGTGCCGGAGGAGATCGCCAAGGCGCTGGGGATGCCCGTGCAGGAGGGCAACACGTTCTCGACGGTGCCGGACGATCACCCGCTGCACAGGGCGCGGCTGGAGCGGATGAAACTCGACCGCGACACGCGGCGACGGCTGGGAGCGATCCTCTCGGCGGACCAGATGAACGAGCTCGAAGACAAGTCCGAGACCGCGGGAGGGCGGTTCTTCACGCTGGACGATTCGGCGCGGCTGTGAAGGCGGCGTCGACGGCCTCGGCGGCGCGGCGTCCGCTTTCCATCGCTCCGTTGATCGAGGCGTTGTCGATGTGGTCGCCGCAGATAAAGACGCCGGACGGCGTCGTGACGGGGCGGCGGGCGGGCGTGAGCGCCGGCGGAGTCTGGTCGGGGAGCGCGTGGCGGATGCGGTCGGCGCGGAGCAGTCGCCAGCGGTGGACCGCGTCGCCGTACCAGCCCGACAACTGGCGCCGGGCGGCGGATTCCAGTGCTTGCGGGTCGGCGTTCACGGCGTCCTGCTTCGCGGCGCTGGCGCTGACGAGGCTCGCGCCGGGCGGGGCATAGGTGGGCGCCGCGTCGCTGACCACGGCGAGGTGGTTCACCGGGCCCTCGCCGCCCTCGGCGTCGAGGACGAGGATCGGCTCGCCTGCGGTGGGGGAGTTCTCGGCGGCGAACCAGAGGGTGACGGTCGAGCGCCAGCCGCGGGCGGGCACGGCGTCCGGCAGGAGTGAGCGGGCGCTGTCCATATCCGCCGCGACGACCACGGCGTCGGACTTGATGGACTCGCCGGACTCGAGCGTGACGGATCGAGGGGTGAGTGACTTCACGAGCGCGTTGGTGCGGACGTTGCCCGTGGGCAGCCGGGAGGCGACCTGCTCGGGGATTCGCTGCATCCCGCCCGCGGGGAGCGAGGCTCGTCCTTCACCGAACATGCGGAAGACGAACTCGAACATGCGGCTGGAGGTGCGCAGGTCGGTGTCGAAGAACACGCCGCCGAAGAAGGGGCGGAAGAAGCGGTCGATCGTGCGCGGGTCGAAGCCGGCGGCGGTGACCTGATCGATCGTGGCGCGTTCCGGGCGGTCCCATATCTGCTCGAGGGTTCCGACGCGGACGGAACGCTCGAAGCCGGGCAGGCGGGCCTTGTCGAGCATGGTGGCGACGGGCGAGAGAAATCCCCTGGCGGCGTCGAGCGGCTTGCGGCGCGGGTCGGCGACCTTGTGGAACGCGCCCTCGACGCGGACGAGCGCACCTGGGTAGAAGGCGCCGAGGCGGAGCGCCTCGTGGTCGAGGACGCGCTGGCCCTCGGGGTAGGAGGTCAGGTAGACCTGGAACCCGCGGTCGAGGGTGAAGCCGTCGAGGTGATCGGAGCGCACGCGACCCCCGACGGCGTCGGAGGCTTCCAGCACGGTGACGGCGTGCCCGCGCCGGTGCAGTTCCAGGGCGCAGCACAGGCCGGCGAGCCCGGCGCCGACGACGATGACGCTACTTCCCGGCATTCGTGTCTCCGTGGGGGTCCATGTTCTGGGTGCGGGCCAGCGTGCGGCGCATGAGCCAGTCGAGGCACGCGCCGAGTTGGTCGCCGACGACGAGGGTGTGCCCGTGGTGCTTCACCTCGCGGTACTCGACGGGAAGGCCGGCCTTCTGCGCGGCCTCGGCGTTTGTCCGGACGCGGGCCTCGGGGATGATGGGGTCGAACTGGGCCCCGAGGGCGAGCACGGGCGCCGAGGGGCGATCCGGGGTAAACGGTCGCAGGCCCGCGATCGCGGCGGCGCCAGCGATCAACCCCGCTCGGGCCTGGGCCAGTCCTGACGCGGCGATCCCGCCCATCGAATGGCCGATGAGGTAAATGCGGGATTCGTCGATCTTGTATCGGCGCTTGGCGTCGGCGATGAGGTCGTCGAGCACGGCGGGGTTGGCGGTGAAGGCGTAGGCCAGCGGCGAGAGGAGGATGAAACCGCGAGCGTCCGCCTCGCGCTGGATCGCCCCTGCGCCGTAGCCGAACATGAACAGGCATTCGTCGCCGCCGGCGCCGTGCAGGGCGATCACGAGGGGGGCGGGCTGGTTGAGCAGGCGCTCGGGGGCGTGCGTCCAGCAGGGGATGTCGACACCCGACGAGGCGAACACGCCGTAGGTTGAGCCGGCTCGGCGGAGGTAGGGGTCACGCCCGGCTTCGAGGGCGGCGATTTCGGCGTGCAGGTCGCTCTCGAGGGCGATGGGATCGGTGACGATGTCGATCGTCCGGGCGTCGGACGGCTTGTCCTTGAGCAGGGCCGCTCGGGAGCGGAACGTGGTCATGGCCGGGGCGAGCTCGGGACGCCGGGCGGCGATCCGGTCGGTGCGATCGAGGAACACGGCGCGGGCCGCGTCGAGTGATGCCGAAGTAACGGTCCATGAGCCGACCTCCCAAGACAGGCCCTCGCCCACGAGCAGGACGCGGTAGCGGGCGGGCTTGAGTTCGCGGGCGAGCGGCGACAGGTCGATTGCGGCGCCGGCGGTCCACAGGTCCGCGGGCGTCGGCACTCTCACCTGCACGCCGCCGTCACCGGCGACCGGCTCGAGCCGGACGGAGAGGTCGGGCTGGCGATCCGGGGGGCTCAGGCCTTCCGCCGGACGGACGAAGATGGTGGGGGCGGGGGAGGCGTAGAAGACCCAGACGGGCGGCTCGACGCGGACTCGGAGCGTCTCGAGGCACCGCGCCTGCGGGTGCGGAAGCAGGCCGCGGAGTTTGAGGGTGCCGAGGTCGAGAAGGCGGACGGCGGCGGGACGGTCGTTTCGAAAGAACGAAAAGGTGGCGCGGTCGAAGTCGGCGCTGGCGCGGGCGAGGGCGTCGCCGCTGGGCTTCGCGGCGGCGAAGGCGGTCTCGAAGCGGAGGAACGCGGCGGCCATGTCGGCGCGGATTGTTCGGGCGGGGCCGCGTTCCTTCTCGCTGACGACGCGCGGAGC
>JAFLCM010000122.1 GCA_017303565.1 Planctomycetota bacterium | reverse complement strand
CGCCGCCCCGCCCGATCCCCTCGCGCAGCGGCTCGAAGTTCTGATGGACCGCGCCCCCGGGCCCGACGGCCCGCGCACCGTCGTCACCGCCTTTGAACTTGTGCAGGCCCCGATCGAATCCCTCGCCACCCGCTTGCGGGCCATGCCCAAGGGCGACGCGACCAGCCGCCTGCGGATGATCGTGCGCCCCGCCGCCAATGTGCCGTACCAGGACGTCGTCCGCGTGCACGAGGCCGTCTACGCGGCCGGCATCGAGAACGTCGGCCTCGGCAAGCGCTGAGGCCGGCTCACGCGCGCACGCCCACCGAGCACACGCACACCCCGAAGGTCATCGGGCGCTGCGTCATCACCGAGAAGCCGGCTTTCTCCAGCGCCGCCGCCATCTGCTCGCGTGTCAGAAACGTCTCGATGCTCTTGGGCAGGTAGCGGTACGCCCCGCTGGAATCGCGGCTGATGAGCGTGGCGCTCCACGGCATGACCTTCGACGTGTACACGTCGTTGGCCCACGCGATCAGTGGGTTCCTCGGGCGGTCGAACTCAAGGATGACCACCCGCCCGCCGGGTCGGAGCACGCGCCGGAACTCCGCCAGCGCCCGCGCCGTGTCGCCGACGTTCCGAATCCCGAACGCGATCGACACCACGTCGAACGAGCCGTCCTCGAAGGGCAGGTTCGTCGCGTCGCCGTCAAGAAACTCCGGCGACACCGGTCCCGGTCCCCCGCGCCGGGCCGCCGGCGCCTCATTCGACCGCAGCCCCCGCGGCACCCCGCACTTGTGGCACGCGATGTCCAGCATCTCGGGGGTGAAATCCAGCCCGACGACCCTCCGCGCCGGCGTGTCGCAGAACGCCCGGGTCAGGTCCCCGGTTCCGCAGGCCACGTCGAGCACGTCCTCCCCCGGCGTCACGCCCGCGAGCCGCACCGCCGCGCGCCGCCAGGCCACGTCCCGCCCGAACGAGTGCAGGCGGTTGTTCAGGTCGTACGAGCGGGCGATGGCGGCGAACATCCGCCGCACCTTCACGGGCTTGTCCCCGTGGGCGTGCGGGTTGCCGGCCAGTTCTCCGTCGCTCCACGCGGGGGTGGGTTGGGGCTGCGTGTCCGCCGTGCTCATCAGGGCCAATCGTAGCGCCGCCGCCTCCCGCGTCGGTCGCGCCGGTACACTCTCCGGCACTCGGGAGAACCCTCAGATGAACCGCACCGCCGCCATCGTCCTGCTCGCGCTCGCGGGCGCCGCCGCCTCGCTCGCCGCCTGCGCCAAGAACGCAGCCACCGGCAAAACCCAGTTCAACCTCATGAGCC
Source organism: Planctomycetota bacterium (assembly GCA_017303565.1). Lineage (GTDB taxonomy): Bacteria > Planctomycetota > Phycisphaerae > Phycisphaerales > UBA1924 > JAFLCM01. The sequence goes on along the minus strand of JAFLCM010000122.1, from coordinate 6,037 downwards.
GCGATCGGGAGATCGCAATGGGCATGCAGGCCGGGCCGGAGATGACCAAGGCCTACGGCGGCGAGGTGCCCGACCAGGTCCTCCGCGACTACGTCACCCGCATCGGCCTCAAGGTCGCCCAGGGCGTCGAGAAGGAGTACCGCGACATCCCCTGGAAGTTCACCCTGCTCAACAGCGACGTCATCAACGCGTTCGCGCTCCCGGGCGGGCAGGTGTTCATGAGCCGCGGCATGATGGTCCGCATGAGCAACGAGGCCCAGCTCGCCGGCGTTCTTGGCCACGAGATCGGGCACGTCACCGCGGAGCACATCGACCAGCGCCTCGGACGGGAGCAGGCCATCCAGATCGGCGCCGCGGTCGCCGGGGCCGCCGCCGGCGCGGAGTACGGGCAACTCATCGAGGCCGGCATCCTCCAGGGCGGCGGCGCCTTCTCGCTCAAGTACGGACGGGACGAAGAGTCCCAGGCCGACTCGCTGGGCATGCGCTACATGGCCCGCGCCGGCTACAACCCCGAGGGCCAGCTGCAGGTGATGCAGATCCTGAAAGAGGCCAGCAAGGGCGGCGGGGGCGGACCGGAGTGGCTCAGCACCCACCCCGCGCCCCAGACCCGCATCGACCGCATCAAGGAGCTCTTGAAGGACAAGTACGCCAAGACCAGGGACAACCCCGCGTACGCGTGGAACGAGGCGTCCTTCGCCCCCATGCTCGAACGCCTGAAAGCCCTGCCGCCCGCGCCCAAGGCCAAGTAATGGCCCGACGCCGCTCGGCGTCCGGCGTCAGACGAACATCTCGCCGTCCTGCAGGCAGTGGGCCAGCCGGTTGTACGTCTCGCGCAGCCGCGCCGCGTCCGGCGCGGCGCCCAGCGCCGAAAGCACGCGCCGGGACAGCGGCCCCTTGTCGAGGATCACGTCGAGGCACGAACGGTCGGTTGCCGAAAGCTCGCTTTCGACCGAGGCTCGCAGGCGTTTCCACGCCTCGCCGGCCGTCATGCGCCCGACGCCCTTGATGCCCAGCGCGTTCAGGTATCCCTCGTCTTCGACGACGGCCCGATCGCCCTCGCGCACGCACGCGAGGAACACGGGCTCCAGCCGGTCGATCGAGAACGCCCGCTGGGTCTTCTGATCACAGAAGCGATCCGAGGCGATCGCTTTCAGCGCCGCCACGATCAGCGCCACCATCGCCAGGTCCGCCTTCGGGCACTCCTGCACGTCCAGCACCCGGATCTCGATGCTCCCCCGGCTGAACCGCGCGATCGCCCCCCGCGCGTTGGCCCACTCGTGGCGCAGCACGCCCTCCGGGTCCAGCGGCGCCAGCTCCGCGAAGATCCGCTGGAACACCTCCCGGTCGTAGTCCGCCTGCGAGAACACCGGCTCGGGGATCACCCGACCCGTCATGCTCCGGAGTTTCCGCGAGTTCGTCCGGTACACCTCCAGCCGGTTGTCGAGGAGCCCTGTGACGCGGGACTCCATCACCGGGCTGCTCGCCGCCAGCGCGGGGAGGATCGGCAAGAGCAGCCGCACCGCCGCGTGCAGCCGCGCGAACTCCTCATCGCCCCTGAACGGCAGGTTGATGTGCACGCTCTGCAGGTTCGCCCACCCGTGCCCCTTGCAGCCGAAAATGCGGTCGAACGCGCCGTACACCTCCGCGTAGTCGTGGGGCCACAGCACCATCTCCCTCTCGGGGTCCATCCACGGGTGCATCCCGCCGGGCAGCAGCCGCGCGTGCATCGGCGCCAGCAGCGTGTTCATCCGCTCGACCGACTCCTGGAAGATCGGCGCCAGCCCCGTGAGCACCCGCGCCGGCTCCTCGGTCTTCATCTCGATCACGTGCAGCGCGAGCTCGTTCGACCACACCGCGCCCTCGAACTCGAAGTCCGAGGGCTGGTCGCCGTCCCACGTCGTCTCCGCCTCCAGCGCCGCCTGCTTCAGCAGCCTGTCGGCGATCGGGCGCACGTCGAGCGACTCGCGGTCGACGATCATGTACTCCAGTTCCACACCCACCGCCTCGAAGAGCCCGTACGGCGCGGTCATGGGTTCGCCTTGCCTTCCTTGATCCGCTTCACGCGGTCCATCAGGGACTGAACGATCGTCACGAACAGCTGCTCCCCGAGGATGACGTCCTCGTACCCGTGGTCGACGTTGGGGTTGTCGTTGATCTCCATCACCACCACCCGCGAATCGACCTGCTTCAGGTCCACCCCGTACAGCCCGTCGCCGATCAGGTTCGCCGCCCGCACCGCCGTGCTGACGACCTTCTTCGGCGCGAGGTCCAGGGGCACCGCCTCAACCTTTCCGAAGTCCCGCTCGCCCTTCTTGTCCGTCCCCACAATCTGCCAGTGCCCCTTGACCATGTGGTACCGGCACGCGAAGAGCGGCTTGCGGTCGAGCACACCGATCCGCCAATCGAAGGCGCTGGGCATGAACTCCTGCGCGATCACCAGGTCGGACCGCTCCAGGAACTCCGCCAGCTCTTTCTCCAGCCGCTCCGCGTCCGCGACCTTGATCACCCCCTGGCTGAACGAACTGTCCGGGCGCTTCAGCACGCACGGCAGCCCCAGCGACCCCAGCACCTCGTCCTTGTTCCCCTGGTGCACGATCATCGTCCTGGGGCACGGGATGTCGTTGGCGTCGAACAGTTCGTGCAGGTACACCTTGTTCGAGCACCGAAGGATCGACGTGGGGTCGTCGATGACCGCCAGCCCCTCCGCCGCCGCCCGCCGAGAGAAGCGGTACGTGTGGTGGTTCACGCTGGTGGTCTCGCGGATGAACAGCGCGTCGAACTCGGCGATCTTCCCGTAGTCGTCGCGGTCGAGCATCTCGACGTTGAAGCCCACCTGCTTCGCGGCCTTCACGAACAGCTTGATCGAGTTGTTCGTCGAGGGCTTGTCCGTCGCGTCGGGGTTGTAGAGGATCGCGAGGTCGTAGCCCTTTTCCTGCGGCTTGCCGCGGATCTTCTTCCGCCCCGAGAAGTACTCCCCCGCGGCCCACTCGACGAAACTGCGGTGCAGGTCGGGGATGTCGCCGGCGCTGATCGCCTCGACCCCTTCGAGGTGCCACCGCTGCTCCCCGTAGCGGAACTGCGCCCGCAGCAGCGGGGCGGGGAACAGGTTGAACAGCGCCTTGCACAGCCGGTCGTACCTTTTGGCCATGTTCTGGCCGAAGTACACGCTCAGCGTGAACTCCGTCGACTGGATGTGCGACAGGCTCTGCTGGATCACGTCCTCCAGGCCCTCCGCGGCGAAGCGGATCATCGACAGGCTCTTGAGGTCCTGGATCGTCGTGACACTCGGCAGCGGCTTGTGCCCCCGCGCCTCCGCCAGCAGGCTCACGTAGTAGCCCAGCGCCTGGTAGCGGTGGCTCTTGCACAGGTTGAAGACCTTCACCCCGCGCTCGTCCGCCAATGACGCCTCGGTGATGTAGTCCCGCGCCGACACCACCCCCACGCCCGGGATGTCGAGGGGCCACGTCTCCGGGTTGTCGACCACGATCACCACCGACATCGATGCCCGTCCCTTCTCATTCCGCCGACGCGCCCGGCTCCAGGATCAACAGGTTCGCGTCGTACGTCAGGACGCCCAAAAGGATCGAGCACACCAGACGCTCCATCCCCACCTCGTAGTAGTGCGTATCAAAGGGGGGGTTTGGCTCCAGGGGGTCGGCGACCGTCACCAGCCCCGTCGCAGGGTCGTACCCGCTCAGCACCACGAAGTGCCCCGAAGGGTCGCCGCGGACGTCGTCGTCCCGGTTCTTCCGCCCGTACTCCCGCGCGGTGCGGTAGAGGTACGTCGCCGAAAGCCCGGTCAGGATCGGTCGCCCCGCCCGCAGGTGCTCCGCGACCACCTCCGCCCGAAGGTCCTCGAAGCGGATCAGCCCGCCGAGTTCGAGGAACTCCAGGAACGCCAGGATCTCCGCCTTCAGGCGCTTGCCCTTCTTGGCCCTCCGCCTCGCCCGCAGCTTGGCCGGCAGGTCCACCGGGTCGTCCGAGGCCCCGAACCACGTGGGGTCGAACACCTCCAGGTTGTAGGTGTAGATGGTCGCCCGGTAGCCCCGACGCAGGGCGTGGCAGGCCAGCATGACCGCCAGCGTGCCGCCCCACTTCAGCCTCCCGGCCTCTTTGACCACCCGGTCCAGCCCCACGCTGTCCCCGTAGTAGCGGTAGACCGCGTGCAGGCACGTGGGCCCGCAGGTGGTCTCGTCCGGCTGCGGGAGAATCTCAAGCGTCAGGCGTGTGGACACCGAATGCCAGTCTACCGCCGTTACCGTTCGGGAACCGGATGCGGCGTGGATTTGTTCGCATTTTATTTGGTATTTCGGCGATATCTTCGCGCTGGAGCCGCAAGAAACACGTGTCTCAAACGTCTGTTCATGGGCGGAACCTCGGCCTGAATCGGTCGTATGTTCTGTGCAACGCTCGCACCCCCTCGGGGTATCTTCCAATGGCCATGCAACGCGAAGAAGAAACGCTCCTGATCGAACAAGCCGCCGCTGGCGACCGCGTGGCGGCGGGGCGTTTGATCCAGGCTCACCAGGCGTCCGTCTACGCCTACATCCTTCGCCTCTCGGGCCGCCCCGAACTCGCGGAAGACGTGGTGCAGGATGCCTTCGTCCGCGTGCTCACCAACCTCGACCGCTTCGACCCGCGTTTCCGGTTCAGCACCTGGCTGTTCACCATCGCCAAGCGGCTTTACGTGAATGCCTGCCAGAAGCACAAGCCCGTCTACAGCACCGAGACGGTGGACTCTTGGCGCTCGGACAGCGACGACGAGCCTTCCTCGCCCGTCGCCGCCCACGAGGAGCACGGGCTGCACCAGTCGGCCCTCGCCGCGGCCCTGGGTGAACTGACCGAGGAGCAGCGCGAGGTGATCGTGCTGTTCCACCAGCAGGACTGGCCGATCTCCATGATCGCCGAGTACCTGTCGATGCCCGAGGGGACCGTCAAGAGCCACCTGCACCGCGGTCGGCGCCGGATGCGGACGTACTTCGAGAAGCACCAGGTCAAGGGCCTGGAGGTCTACATCGCCGCCGCACTCGAAGAGGACCAGGAGGACCAGCGCCGCGATGCGTGAGTTCCCCGCGTCCAACCCGTCCCCTGATCGCCGCGACCACGACCTCGGTCCCGGCAAGATCCCCGACCACCTCGTGGACCAGTTCTTCGACGGCGAACTGTCCCGGAACGAAACGTCCCGGCTGTTCTCGTCTCTGTCCGCCGACGCCGAGGCCGCCCGCGACCTCGTGCGCACGCAGCGGGCCATCGACGCGCTCCGCCAGCCGGTGCGGGCCCCCGATCTTTCTCGCGCGATCCTGGCGCGGGTGAACGAGCGCCGCCCCCTGATGACGCGGCGGGCCGTTCGGCGCGTCCACGCCGGGCGCCTGATGGGTGCTCTGGCGTTTGTCGGCGTTGTTGCCGGCGCGTTCCTGCTCCAGCGGTTCAGCCCGCAGGTGACCCGCCTCGGCATCGAGCAGCCCGCGCCGCTCGCGAACCTCAGCGCCGGCTTCGCCGAGGACACCGCCGACGCCCTGACCACCGTGCGCCTGACCGCTCAAGCGATCGGCACCACGGCGGCGTCCGCCCTGCCGACCCCGGTGTCGACGGACGCCACGCTGCGTGCCCGCCTCGTCCCGGACCTGGCGTTCCCCTGGCGTCAGCAGAGCGCCCAGCCCAGCGACGTGGCGTGGATCGTCCCCTGCGGGGCCGCGCCCTGCGAGGCGCCCCGCAACTCGCCGCCCGGCGCGTTCATCCTCATCGACGTCCGCGCCGACACCGCGACCATGCAGCCCGGGGCAGAGCGCCGGTGAGCGCGGTCCGCGGGTCGAAGCCGGGTTGTTCGAGCCCATGCTTCCGCGCACTTCTGACCCGACTCGCGGCCCCGATCGTCGCAGCGGGGTTGGTCAATCCGATCGCGACCGCAGACCCCGCGGATGCCGCCGGGCTTGTTCCCGCGGACGTGTCGCTGTTCGTGTGCGTCGAGCACCCCTCGCGACTGCGTCACGAGCCGGTCGGTCGTCTGGCGCTCGCGCTCATCGACGGCGTGGCCGGG
>JAFLCM010000121.1 GCA_017303565.1 Planctomycetota bacterium | reverse complement strand
AGCGAGCAGTTCGGCGCCGTCGCCGAAACCCCCCAGCGCGAGTCCACCCCCTTCCGCCCGCGCTCCCCCTACGCCGCCGCCAAGGTCTTCGCCCACGACATGACCGTCAACCACCGCGTCGCCTACAAGATGCACGCCTCCTGCGGCATCCTCTTCAACCACGAATCACCCCGCCGCGGCGAGACCTTCGTCACCCGCAAGATCACCCGCGCCGCCGGCCGCATCAGCCTCGGCCTCCAGGACAAACTCTTCCTCGGCAACCTCGACGCCAAGCGCGACTGGGGCTTCGCCGGCGACTACGTCCGCGCCATGTGGCTCATGCTCCAACAGGACACCCCCGACGACTACATCATCGCCACCGGCGTCTCCATCTCCGTCCGCCAGTTCATGGAGATGGTCTTCGACCACGCCAAGGTCGACTGGAAAAAGCACGTCGAGATCGACCCCCGCTACTTCCGCCCCGCCGAGGTCGACACCCTCCAGGGCGACGCCACCAAGGCCCGCAAGGTCCTCAACTGGCAACCCACCGTCAGCGTCGAACAACTCGCAAAGATGATGGCCGACAGCGACCTCGAACTCGCCCGCCGCGAACGAACCCTCAAAGACGCCGGCCACGACATGACCGGCAGCGCCCGCCACGCCCAGCAGGTGTGACAAGTCCCCCAGCGGCACCGCTCCCGGTGGCACCGCTCTTGGTGGCGCGGGATCCTGGTGGCGCCGCTCCTGGTGGCACCGCTCTCCGAGCGGTGCTGACGACAGTGTGCGCATCACCACAAGCCACACCCACGCTCCTGCCGACCCCGGTCAGAGACCGGGGCCACCACATTGCACGTCTCCAACCGGTGGCATCGTCAAGCGAAGGCTTGGCCATGCTCCCGTCTCTCCCCACTCTTGCCTCATGCCTCATCCCTCGTGCCCTCCGCATCCCCCACCAGCGCGCGCAAACTGAAGCCCCAACTCTGACCCCCCTCCGCGCGGATTCCACAATTTTCGTAACCCCAGTCTCCCCAAAGCCTTAACCCCTCAATCACCCGCGCGCATCGACCGTCAGCGCGCGCACGAACCTGTCCGGGTGGGGGTATGGGTAGAGGCGGGCACAGCAAAGCCCGCCTTCGCTCAAAGCCCCCGACCGGCCGGCGGCAGGCCCAGAGCACATCCCGTTCGTTTCGCCGTTTCGCCGTCTCAACGCATCCCAGCCCCGATGCTCAAGACTCGATGCCTTGATGCCTTGATGCCTTGATGCCTCGGTGCCTCGATGCCTTCCGCTTCGATGCCTCATGTCTCACCTCGCCCCGGGGACCCCAAAGCCCCGCCGGCGACCCAGCCGAAAGGCCGGGAACCCATCCGCCCGTGCACGGGCTTTCGCCCCCAAGACTCAAGACTCAAGACCCAAGACGCTCCCCTCGTGCCTCTTGCCTTCCCCTCCGCCCCACTCCCCACTCCCCACTGGCCACTCCCCAGCCCCCGCCCCTCACTTCCCGCAGTAGTCAATCACCCGAGCGATCTCGTTCCGCAGCTCGTGCCGGTGCACCACCCGGTCCACCATCCCCGCCTTCAGCAGGAACTCCGACGTCTGGAAGCCCTCCGGCAACTCCTGGCGGATCGTCTGCTGGATCACCCGCGGCCCCGCGAACCCGATCAGCGCCTTCGGCTCCGCAAAGATCACATCCCCCAGCATCGCGAACGACGCCGACACCCCGCCCGTCGTCGGGTCCGTCAGCACGCTGATGTACAGCCCGCCCGCGTCGGCGTGGCGCGCCAGCGCCGCCGACGTCTTGGCCATCTGCATCAGCGAGTACCCCGACTCCTGCATCCGCGCCCCGCCCGAGCAGCTCACCACCACCAGCGGCAGGTCGTTCTCCGTCGCGTGCTCGATCGCCCGCGTGATCTTCTCGCCCACCACGCTCGACAGCGTCCCCATGAAGAACGTCAGGTCCAGACACGCCAGCATCGCCGGACGCCCCTTGATGAAGCACCGACCCGTCTGAACCCCCTCGCGCTGCCCCGTCTTCTTCTGCTCCGCCGCCAGCCGGTCCTTGTACGCCTTCAGGTCCGTGAACCCCAGGGGGTCCGTCGTCACCAGCCCCGTGAACATCGCCTCGAACGACCCCTCGTCCGCCAGCTGCTTCACCCGCTCCACCGCCGAGATGCGGAAGTGGTGCGAGCACTCCGGGCACACGTGCCCGTTGGCCTCCATCTGCTTGCGGTAGATCATGGCGCTGCACGACGGGCAGCGCAGCCACAGCCCCTCCGGCACCCGCCGCTCCGCCCCGCGCACCTCAGCCTTCGAACCGCTCAGTTGGGTCATGCCTGCTCTCGTCGCCAACCACCGCCAAGGCTCGCCGCCCGGTCCGGGTCAAGAATCGGTGAAGAGGGTACCCCGACCCGCCCCCATCCGTCGAATCACACAAACCCCCACCGAACACGCCCTCCGCGCCGGGCACCGGTCATCCACGCAGCGCCCGCACGACCGCGCCGCGCTCCGCCGCCGGCTTCCCAAACACCGCCGACCCCGCCACCAGCACGTCGCACCCCGCCTCGCGGCACGCCCCCGCCGTCGCGGGCGCAATCCCCCCGTCCATCTCCAGCCGCTGGTCCGCCCGCAGGTGCCGCTTGATCTCTTTCACCTTCGCCAGCACCTCCGGCATGAACGCCTGCCCGCCCTTGCCCGGGTTCACGCTCATCACCAGGATCAGGTCGAAGTCCTTCACGAGCGGCAACACGCGCTCCACCGCGGTGGGGGGGTTCAGGCACAGCCCCGCCGTCATGCCGAGTTTTCGAACCTCATCCGCCAGCGCCCGCGGGTCGTACCCCTGACTGAGCGGGCTCATCCCCGTCCCCGCCGCGCGGTCGATGACCGGCTCGATGTGGAACGTGTAGTGGTTCGCGCCCGCCTTCGCGAACGCCGCCAGGTACTGCCCCGGGTCGTTCACCATGACGTGCACATCCAGGAACGCGTCGGGCAGGTGCCGGCGCAGGTCGCGCACCATGTCGGGGCCGAGCGTCAGGTTCGGCACGAAATGCCCGTCCATCACGTCGACGTGCAGCACGTCCGCCCCCGCCCCGCCGTCAGATTCGGGGCGCAGCACCTGCCCCGCGTCGCGAGCCATGTCCGCGAAGTCGGCCGACAGGATCGAAGGAGCAACCAAGGGCAGCCTCCCGGGCCGCTGAAAGAGATTCGCCATGCCCAAAGCCTACCACCACGCCGAAATCACCCGTTCGCGTGCGTCTGTTCGCGGCCCGTTTGCATTCTCGCCCCGTTTTCATCCCCGAGTAGCGTCGCACGATCAGCCGACACCGAATGTGCTTGGGATTCGCCGACAACGCGGCTACCTTTGAATCCACGGGGATGCTTCTCGGGAAGAAACGCGTCCCCTTCAACGCGATCCGTCCGCGCCCCGCCCACACGGGGCGCGTGTTCATCCGTCCGCGGCCTCCGCGCCGCCAGAAGAAGGGAAGGATTCATGAACACCCGCATCGCCTCGCTCGCCGTCCTGGCGCTCGCGCACGCCGCCAGCGCGCAACTGCTCATCGGCAACGACCAGACCAACGCGTCGATCTGGCACATCGACGTCACCACCAACACGCCGACGAACCTGCTCACCGGCACCTCGGCCGTCGCCTGGGGCATGGCCCACGACGGGAACAGCAACACCCTCTACTGGAACAACGGCAGCGCCCTCCGTTCCAGCCCCTTCTCCCTCTCGGGCCTCACCCCCAGCGCCGCCGTCACCATCACCTACAACGCCGCCACCATCAGCATCACCGGCCTCGCCTACGACACCGCCCGCAACAAACTCATCGGCTACCGCTCCGTGACCGTCCCCGGCTTCTACGAGATCAACCCCCTCACCGGCGTCGCCAACCTCCTCGCCACCACCCCCGCCAGCACCGACTTCGGCGGCTTCGACTACGACCCCGTCGCCGACGTCTTCTACGCCAACAACGACGGCAACGGCGGCCCCGGCCGCGGCATCGTCCGGATCACCAGCCTCTACACCTCCCCCGTCTACACCAACCTCGCACCCTACCCCGGCACCGACACCGACATCGACGGCCTCGGCGTCGGCGGCGGCTTCGCCTGGATGGTCAACGACGTCCCCGCCCAAGGCATCTACCGCTTCGACCTCGGCACCAACGCCTACGCCGCCAACCAGCCCAGCCCCTTCACCGGGACCAACGGCATCTTCTCCTCCGGCGCGTGGGTCGTCCCCGCCCCCGGCACGATGGCGCTCGGCCTCGTGGCCCCGCTCGCCATGCGCCGCCGGCGCTGAGAATTCTCCGCGGTTCAGACCTCAACGCCCCGCGCGCCGAAGGGAGCGCGGGGCGCTTTCAAGCGCTCACGCCTTGATCACCCGCGCCGCCTTGAACGACCCTTCCAGCACCTTCTCCGGGTCGGCCTTCAGCCACTCCTTCAGGATCCCCGCGTACACGCTGCGGAAGTCCACCGTGTGCTTCAGGTCCCCGTTGTCGAGGTCGGTCAGGCTCGGGTGGTTGCCGAGGACGCCCGGGCGGACCATCGGCCCGGCCAGGAACATCGGCGCCGCGGTGCCGTGGTCGGTCCCGGCGCTCCCGTTCTGCCCCACGCGCCGCCCGAACTCGCTGAAGGTCATCGTCAGCACCCGCGAGTCGTTCTCCTGCCGGCGCAGGTCGGCGTAGAAGGCCTTGAGGGCGTCGCCGAACTGCGCCAGCAGATTCGCCTGCGAGCCGTTCGCGCCGCCCTGCCCCGCGTGGGTGTCGAACCCGCCGAGCGAGACGTAGTACACCCGCGTCGGCATGCCCGCGGCGATCATCGACGCGACCATCATCAGCTGCCGCGCCAGCCCCGTCCGCGGGTACTCCACCTCCGCCTTGCGCTCCACGGCCTTGCGGATCCGCTCGCTCGCCACCTGCGCGTCCAGCGCGGTGCGCATCAGGAAACTCGCGGCGTGATCGCCTTCCGCCATCCCGGGCAGATGCTCGGTGCGGGTGATCCGGTGGTACGGCTCGGCCAGCCTGCCGCCGTCCATCTCCTCGCCCGTCCAGCGGAACAGGTCGGCGGACTCGAAGGCGATCGGGCGGAACGCGCGCCCTTCCATCGCCAGCGGCGCGGTGCGCCCGATGGCGATGCCCGCGTCGGACCCGCACGCGTGCTGATCGGCACCGCCGCCGCCGGCGGGCGACCCTGCGCACTGGTTGTCGAAGTACCGACCCAGCCACCCCTCGCCCGTGCCCGAGGTGTCGGCGGTGTGCCAGATGTCCATGCTCTTGAAGTGCGAGCGGTTGGGGTTCGGGTACCCCACGCCCTGCACGATGCTCACCTGCCCCTCATCGAACAGCTCGCGCAGCCCGGCGAGGCGCGGGTGCAGGCCCAGGCCCTCCGAGCCGGGAAGCGCCAGCGCCTCGTTCTGCTTGATCGCGATGGTCGGGCGCGCCTTGTGGTAGGCGGGGTCGCCGAAGGGGATGACGGTGTTCAGCCCGTCGTTCCCGCCCGCGAGCTGGACGACGACGAGCACGCGGTCCTGCGGCACGCCGGGCTGGCTGGTCTGGCCGGGGATCACCTGCTGGGCCAGCGCGTGGGCGGACAGGTCGAGGAACGCGGGGATGGTCCACGCCGCCGAGGCGAGCGTGATGCCGCGGGAGAGGAACGCGCGCCGTGAATAGGGGGTCGTCATGGGGTTGCTCTCTCGTTCGGGCTCAGCACACCTGGAACTCGGGCATGGTGGTGATCAAGCACAGGGCGGCGGTGACGGATTCGGCGTTCACGCCGCCCGCGCCCTCCATCGTTTCGACGAGCACCTTCAGGCGCGGCTCGACGGCCTCGGTGCCCAGCACGAACCGCAGCAGGTACGTCGCGACCGCCTTGGGGTCCTTCTCGCTGCCGGGGCTGACCTGCGCCAGGTCGGCGAGCAGCGCGGTCGGGTCGTAGCGGTCGAGGTCGGCGAGCGGGTCGAAGCCCTTGGGCATCTTCCCGGAGATGAGGAAGTTGGCGATGTTCTGACGGACGAAGACGGTGGAGGTGTTGATCCACGAGCGCCCGCCGGCCCAGCCCGCGACGTTGGGCGGGAAGAACAGGTTCTGGCCCATCAGGTCGAGCGCGTCGCACAGGATGCCAAGATCGCGCACCGGGGTGCGCAGCGAGCGGACCATCCCGACGACGAGTTCCACCGGCCCCTTGATCCGCGCGTGCCGGTTGGCGGGGTCGTAGAAGTGCTCGCTCAGCAGCAGCGTCCGCAGCATCGGGCGCAGTTTGTAGTTCGACGAGGACAGTTCCGCGGCGAGGGTCTGGATGACCTGCTGGTGCGGGCGGGCGCCCGGCGTGCCCGGCGCGGTGTCGCCCGCGAGGTCGTTGACGAGGAAGCGGTAGACCTTCCCGGCGATGAAGCCCGCGCAGGCGGGCTGCTGCAGGATGATCGAGACGAAGTCGTCGCCGTCGAACGCCCCCTGGCGCCCGAGGATGGACTTGTTCGTGGTGTCGTGGCGTTCGCGCCGGAAGACGAAGTCGTTGTACTCGAAGGAGTAGCCGGTGAGGGCCCGGGCGCCCTCCTTGATGTCCTTCTCCCCGTAGGCGCCGACGCCCAGCGCGAAGAGTTCCATGATCTCGCGGGCGAGGTTCTCGTTGGGGCGCTCCTTGCGCGACTCGTCGTTGTCGAGGTACTTGAGCATCGCCGGGTCGCGGACGATGCCCCGGAGCAGGTCCTCGTAGCTCGACGCGCCGTGCCTGCGGAACAGCTGGTTCTGCAGCAGCTGGTGCCAGGAGTTCTCGATCGTGCGGTAGCTGGTGGCGAAGTGCCCGTGCCAGAACAGCGCCATCTTCTCCTCGAAGGGGCGCGGCGTCTCGATCATCCGCTTGAGCCACCACTTCTGCATGGCGCGGACCTGCTCGCGGTCGAGGCGCTCGCGGTTCTGGCGCTCCTCGCGGAAGCGGGCGAGGGTGTCCTCGTCCTGGGCGCGGCGGGCGCGGGCGACCTCGGCCCGGTCCGCCGCCGACAAGGGGGCCATGATGTCGCTGCGGAACTCGTCGGGCGAGACGTTGGGGTAGCCCTTGACCTGCTCGAAGTTGAGGAGGTGATCGACGGACTTCTCCGGACCCCACTCGGCGAGCAGGCGGTACTGGTGCGGCGAGCCGCCGAACCCCGCCCGCAGCAGAAGGTGCCGCGCGTGGTCGTAGGACCACGCCGACTTCTTGATCGGGGCCAGGGAAACGGTGGGTCCTTTGGCTTCCGGCGGCATGGGGCTTCCTCGGTGTCCGAAGGGTCAACGCGGCCGGTTTGATGGTATTGCCGATGATCGGCCCGCCACGCGGGCGATTCCAGCGGATCAACGGCGTCGCTTCGGGGCTTTCTTGGCGGGCCCGGGGGGCGCGGC
>JAFLCM010000120.1 GCA_017303565.1 Planctomycetota bacterium | reverse complement strand
GCGGCTCGTCGCCGCGGCAGTCCAGCAGGGCGACGGGCGTGAAGCGCCTGCCGCTGGCGCGCTCGCGGACACCCGACAGCAGCCGCGGGCCGCGCCCCCCGGAACGGGGGAGCGAGCGAGACAGGAGGTCATCCAGACGGGTCGCCGACTCGGGCGAGACCAGTTCGAGGGGCTTGGCGGCGGCGGCGCGGGCGGCGAGGTGGGCCACGAAGTCCGCGTACACGCCCCGATCGACGAGCGCCCGGCGCGGGGCCATGCACGTCTGGCCCGCGTTCATCACCACGCCCGCCCAGATGGAGCGGGCGGCGAGTTCCGGGTCGGCGTCGTCGAGCACCAGGGCGCTGTCACGCCCGGACAGTTCCAGCGTGGTCGGCGTTAGCGTCCCCGCGGCCCATTCGGCGATGGAGCGGCCCACGCCGGTCGACCCGGTGAAGACAACATGGTCGAATCGACGCGAACGGAGCATCGCGGGGCCGGCCTCGCGGGTGGCTTCGGTTCGGTTGAGATATCCCCCGGGCGGCGCTGCTTCGAGCGCGAAATCAAGCAGACGGTTCTGGCTCAGGAGGGCTGATTCGCTGGGTTTGACCGTGACGCGGTTGCCCGCGAGGAGGGCCTGAACCAGCTGCACGCCGAGCAGTTGAACCGGGTAGTTCCAGGTGGCGATGATCGCCACGTGTCCCAACGGGGCGCGGAGCACGCGGTGCCGCTGGCCGATGGTCCAGATGCCGCCCCAGCCGAGCGAACGCTCGGCGAGAAGGCGCGGGGCATGGCGCAGGTGCCAGGTGCACGCGGACAGCAGGGGAACCACGTCCTGAACGATCGCCTCGCGCTCGGGCTTGCCCATGTCCTTTCGGATGAGGCGGCACAGCGCCTCGGCGTCCCCGGCGACCAGCGCTCGGAACCGCCGCAGCCAGGAGAGACGTTCCGTCAGGGGAAACCCGGATGTCGGCTCCGGTGCGTGCATCGGTGGCATTGTATTGGTTTCAGAAACTTCTGAATCCGGCGGGAGACACGTCCCGAAATGCGGTACACATACCAGCCCCGCCGCATCCGTGGTCGCGTGATGTCCCCGGGTGCGGCGGTTTTTCCTCTCGGGACCGGACACCTTTCGACGCTCACAGGCCAGCGGACGCACGAAATGCCAAAGACCACGTCGATCGCGATTGTCGGAGCCGGGCCGGGCGGATTGGCGGCGGCGGTGCTGCTCGCCTCGCGCGGGTGCGATGTGACCGTGTACGAGGCGCAGGCCGAGATCGGGGGCCGGACCAGTCGTATCACGATGAATGACGATGCCGGCGGCGCGTACCACTTCGACCGCGGGCCGACGTTCTTCCTCATGCCGTACGTGCTTGAAGAGATCTTCGCCGCGGCGGGGCGCCGGCTGACCGACGAGGTGGAACTCACCCGGCTCGACCCGATGTACCGCCTGCTTATCGGGAGGGATGAGAAGCCGGACGCTCCGATCTCGCTGGACTGCACGCAGGACGTCGAGGAGATGTCGCGCCGGCTGGGGAGAATCGAGCCGCGCGACGGGGCGGCGTTCGAGCGTTTCATCGCCGACAACCGGGCCAAACTTCGGCTGATGGAGCCGATCCTGCGTTCACCGATCCGAGGGATGGCGGACCTGATGAACGCGGGGACGATGAAGTTCCTGCCGCACCTGCACCCGTTCAAGAGTGTTCACGACCTTCTCAGCAGGTACTTCAAGCACCCGGCGTCGCGGCTGGCGGTGAGTTTCCAGAGCAAGTACCTGGGGATGTCGCCGTACGAGTGCCCGAGCCTGTTCACGATCCTGCCGTTCATCGAGTACGAGTACGGCATCTGGCACCCGAGGGGCGGCTGCAACGCTTTGATGGGCGCGATGGCGCGGGTGGCGGGCGACCTGGGGGCGAAGATCGTGACGGGTGCGCCGGTGGAGCGGCTCGAGTTCGACGGGCGGAAGGTCTCGGGCGTGGTGGTGGGGGGCGAGCGTCGGCGGCACGACCACGTGATCATCAACGCCGACGCGGCCTGGGCGCTCAAGAAGTTCATCCCCGAGGCCCTCAGAGGCGGCGACACCGACGCGGCCCTGGACGCCAAGCGGTACTCCTGCTCGACGTACATGATGTACCTCGGGCTGGAGGGCGAGGTGGACCTGCCTCACCACACGATCTACATCTCCTCGAAGTACAAGGACAACCTCGACAACATCTCGACGCACGGGCGGCTGAGCGAGGACCCGAGCGTGTACGTGTGCAACCCGGGCGCCACCGACCCCACGCTCGCGCCGCGCGGCTGCTCGGCGCTGTATGTGCTGATGCCCACGCCCAACACGCGGTGCTCGATCGACTGGGACAACGCGGCGGCGAAACTCGAGAACGATACGATCGAGCAGATGGAGCGCCGGTTCGGGATCGCCAACGTCCGGCGCCGAACTCGGGTGCGGAGAGTGCTCACGCCCAAGGACTGGCAGGGGCTGAACATCAACTTCGGGGCCACGTTCAACCTGGCGCACAACCTCGGGCAGATGCTGCACAAGCGCCCGCCGCACCGCCTCAAGACCGTGGACGGCGTGTGGCTGGTGGGCGGGGGCACGCACCCCGGCTCGGGGTTGCCGGTGATCTTCCTGTCGTCCCAGATCACGGCGCGGCTGCTGTGCGAGGAGATCGGCGTCACGCCGCCGGCGCCCCGGGGCTTCGAGTCGCCTGTGGAGTCGCGTGAACTGATCGGCGCGGGGGTGGAGTCGTGAGCGGGGGCGTCCTGGTGATCGGCGCGGGCGGGGGCGTCGGGGCGGCGGTTTGCGCCCGCCTGTCGGCGCGGGGTGTGCCGCTGCTGCTCACCGGTCGCGACGCGGAGCGGTTGGCGGCGGTGGGAAAGGCGACGGGTGGCGTCACGATGCCGGGCGATGCCGCCGACGCGGCCCACATGGAGGCGTGCGTGAAAGCGTGCGTGGAGCGCCACGGGGGGATCGCGGGCGCGGTGAACTGCGCGGGGTCGCTGCTGCTCAAGCCGGCGCACCTGACGACGCCCGCGGAGTTCCAGGCCACTCTGACGGCGAACCTCGTCACGGCGTTCAACCTGGTTCGGAGCGCCGCGCCAGTGATGGGCGCCGGCGGCGCCGGGGGAGACGGCGGATCGATCGTGCTGTGCGCCTCGGCGGTGGCGCGCCACGGGTTCGCGAACCACGAGGCCATCGCCGCGGCGAAGGCCGGCGTCATCGGGCTGATGCTCTCGGCGGCGGCCACATACGCGCCGAAGGGCGTTCGGGTGAACTGCGTCGCGCCGGGATTGACGCGCACGCCGCTCACCGAGCGGCTGTTCGCCTCCGAGGCGTCGCTGAAGGCGTCGCAGGCCATGCACCCGATGGGGCGGACCAGCGAGCCCGAGGACGTCGCCGCGGCGATCGAATTCCTGCTCTCGGCGGGCGCCCGGAACATCACCGGGCAGGTGCTGAACGTGGACGCGGGGCTGGGGAGCCTGAGGGCACGATGAACGCGGACTCGATGACCAATCAGGCGGCGCTGGCGTCCGCGCGGACCACCGCCGGGGAGACCGTGCTGGAGATGAGCCGGCGCGGGCGCGTGATGCTCGTATTCCTCCGGCACACGGGCTGCCCGTTCTGCCGCGAGGCGATGGCGGACATTCAGCGGCGCCGTGCCGAGATCGAGCGTTCGGCGCGGGTGGTCTTCGTGCACCAGGCGCCGGAGGACGAGGCGAACCGGGCGTTCTTCGACGCCGCCGGCGTCGGGGATATCCCGCGGGTGAGCGACCCGGAGCGGGCGCTGTACCGGGCCGCGGGACTGAAGCGCGGCAGCCTTTGGGCGATTTTCGGCCCGTATATCTGGTTTCGCAGCATCCAGGCGATGCTCACCGGGCGAAGACTGGGGCGGATGATCGGCGACGTGTTCCAGATGCCCGGCGTGCTGGTGATCGAGGACGGTGCCGTGGTCGGCGAGTACCGGCACCGCAGCCAGGCCGACCGTCCGGACTACGTGAGCGTGGCGTGCCCGGTGCGCTGAACGCGCCATGCACTCGAAGGAGCCCAGGCATGACCCTGATGCATCGAATCATCGGCACGCTGACCGCGTCGGCCTCGGTCGTGCTCGGGGCGTGCGGCAAGGCGACGACCGTGGACGACCGGAACAAGGTCAACGCGCCCGTGGCGGAGGGCGGCCCCGCGCCCTCGGCCGAACCCGCGATCCCACCCGTGGAGCGAACTTCCAGCGGTTTCCGCTGGGGCACCGCGAAGATCACGACGCCGCTGCCCGAGGGCTACCCCGGCCCGACCGCGCCGGGTGTGATCGAGGTGAAGTCCTACCCGCTGGTGCGCCGTGCGCTCGTCAAGGGCGAGAGCGCGATGAACCGCGGAATGAACGGCGCGTTCTGGCCGTTGTTCCGCCACATCCAGAGCCGCGATATCGAGATGACCTCCCCGGTTGAGATGGACTATTCGGGCCTGACGGCGGCTCCGGGCGACAACCCCGATTCGTGGGCGATGTCCTTCCTGTACCGCACGCCGGACCTCGGGCCCGTCGGTACCGATCGCTCGGTCGTCGTTGAAGATCTTCAGCCCATGCAGGTGGTGGCGATCGGCTTCCAGGGCCCCTACCGGCTTGAAGTCGTGAAGATGAACCTCGCGCGGCTCGAGGCGTGGCTGGCGGCGCAGCCGGTGTGGGAGCGCGACGGCGATCCCCGGGCGCTCTTCTACAACGGCCCCGAGCAGTGGGAGAGCCGCAAGTGGGGCGAGGTTCACCTGCCGATCCGGCGCGTCAACGAGGCCACGGCGCAGGCCGGGGGCGCGGCCTCGTCATGACGGGCTGGTGGGAGTCGGGCGTCCTGCTGGTCCACGCCGGCGTCACGCTCGGAATGGTCGGGGTCATCTGGACTTGCCAGGTGGTTCACTACCCGCTGTTCGCGTTGGTGGGCGCGGGTGAGTTCGCGGCGTACCACCGCGAGCACTGCCGCAGGATCGCTCCGCTCGTCGGCGTGATGATGCCGATCGAACTGGCGTGCGCGGGGTGGCTGGCGTGGAGCGCCGAGGATGACTCGCGGACGCTCGCGTACGCCGGACTGGCGCTCGCCGTGTCGATCTGGCTCGTCACCGCGGGCGTTCAGGCCCGGCAGCACGGGCGGCTTTCGATGGGCAAGGACGACCGGGTCATCCGGGCGCTCGTCGCCGGCAACTGGTTGCGGACGGCGGTGTGGACCGCCCGTGGCGTCATTGCCCTGGCAATGCTGCGGGGACCGGGAGCATGAAGAGCGCCCCTCAGCCTCTCGCGCCGGGCTCCACGTTGGCGTTCGTCCTCGGCGATCAGTTGTCGGAGCGGCTGGAGGGTGTGGCTTCTCTGCGTCCCGGCGTCGATGCGGTGCTGATGGCGGAGGTGAAGGGGGAATCTCGGCACCCGCCCAGCCACCGCCAGCGCACGGTGATGTTCCTCAGCGCGATGCGTCACTTCGCGGCCCGCCTGCGCGGCGGCGGGCACTGCGTGCGGTATGTCGCGCTCGACGACCCCGCCAACACGCACGCGCTCGGTTCGGAACTAGCCCGCGCGATCACGGACCTACGCCCGTCGCGGGTGGTGTTCACACGGCCGGGCGATCACCGCGTGGAGGCCGAGCTGACCGGCGTTGCGCGGAGCGCCGGGGTCACCGTGCAGGTCTTCGAGGACACGCACTTCCTCACGACCACGGCGCAGTTCTCGGCGTGGGCCCAGGGGCGCAAGGCCCTGACCATGGAGTACTTCTACCGCGATCAGCGGAAGCGGCTCGGCGTTCTCGTGGATGACGATGGTCAACCCGAGGGCGGGGCTTGGAACTTCGACGCTGACAACCGGGAGCGCTTCAAGTCCGACCCGCTGGTGCCAGAGCCGCGGCGTACCCCGCCGGACGACATCACGCGCGAGGTCATCGCGCTCGTGGCGCGGGAGTTGCCCGAGTTGCCGGGAAGCACGGCGTCGTTCGGCTGGGCGGTCACCCCGTCGGACGCGCTCGACCAGTTCAAGCACTTCGTGAGGTCTCGCCTCGCGATGTTCGGCCCGTACGAGGACGCCATGTGGACGGGGCAGGCGTGGCTGTACCACGCGCAGGCCTCGCCGGCGATGAATCTCAAGATCCTTGACCCGCGCGAGATGCTCATGTTGGTGCTCGACGCACACCGGGCGGGCAAGGCGCCGCTGCAGTCGGTCGAGGGCTTCGTGCGGCAGATCATCGGCTGGCGCGAGTTCATCCGCGGCGTGTACTTCCACGAGGGGCCTTCGTATCAAGACCGCAACACGCTCGGACACACCGGGCAGCTCCCCGAGTTCTACTGGACCGGCCGGACGGACATGCGCTGCATGCGGGAGTGCGTCGGACAGGTGCTGGAGCACGGCTACGGGCACCACATCCAGCGGCTGATGATCACCGGCAACTTCGCGCTGATTGCCGGCGTGGAACCCAAGGCGGTCAGCGACTGGTACCTGGGGATGTACGTCGACGGCGTGGACTGGGTGACGCTGCCCAACACGCTGGGCATGAGCCAGCACGCCGACGGCGGCGTGGTGGGCACCAAGCCGTACGCCGCCAGCGCGAACTACATCGGCAAGATGTCCAACTACTGCAAAGGCTGCCGTTACGACCCCGGCGAGCGCACCGGCGAGCGGGCGTGCCCGTTCAACACGCTCTACTGGGATTTCATGATCCGGCACCATGATCGTTTCAAGCGGAACCAGCGGATGAGCATGATGGGCAAGAACACCGAGCGATTGTCGAAGGTCGAGGTGATCGAGATCACCCGCGAGGGCCGGCGCCTGAAACAGGCCTTCGGCGTTGAACCCTGAGCCACGCGCGCTGAACACCGTCCCATCTGCCCCCGTCCCCCGGCCTCCCGCCGTCCCAACTCCCCGCCCCGAGAGCGACCGCGCATGCCCCACCTTGTCTGGATCCACCGTGACCTTCGTCTCGCCGACAACCCGGCGCTCTTTCATGCCGCGAGGCAGTCCGCCACCGGCGTGGTGGCGCTGTTCCAGGCGTGCCCCGAGGAATGGCGCGAGCACGACGATGCTCCCGTGAAAATCGACTTCTGGCTCCGCAACCTGGCGGAGATGTCGAAGTCTCTTGCCGCGAAGAACATCGCGATGCGGTTCACGGTCGTGAAGAAGAAGGACATCGCAAACGACCTGCTGCGGGTGGCGCGCGAGGTGGGGGCCGAAGCCGCCCACTACAACCACGAGTACGAGGTGAACGAGGCGGCGCGGAACCAAGGGGCCGCGGCGCTGCTGGAGAAGAGCGGCATCAAGGCGGTTGGGCACCACACGCAGTGCCTGATCCCGCCCGGCGAAGTGCGCACCGGAGAAGGCCGGTTCTACACGGTGTACTCCCCGTTCAAACGCGCGTGCTATCGCCTCCTTGAAGAG
>JAFLCM010000012.1 GCA_017303565.1 Planctomycetota bacterium | reverse complement strand
GGCGGCGAAGATCGTCGATGACCTGACGGTGGTGGTGCCGCCGGAAACGGACCCCGCGACGAAGCCGGTGGACGCGGCGGCGGGGTTGATCGCGGACGCGGAACTGTCGAATGCAGGGACGATGGTGGCGGCGGACGGGGCGCGGGAGCAGCGGACTGTGGCGTTCCGGGCGCGGGCGCTGGCGGGCGTGCGCGCGGCGTTCACCCCGCCTGACGCGTGGGGTGAGGGGCTGACGCCCGGCGAACGCGCGATGGTGGCGCTGGCGCTCGCGGTGACGGCGGGGGACGAAGCGGCCCGGGACACGGCGAAGAGCGCGGTGCGTTCGCTGTTCCGCTCGACGGAACCGGGGCAGTTGGTGGCGCTGATGCCGTGGCTGGGACGGGCGGAAGTGGCGCTGGTGAACGAGACGGAGGCGGTGCCGAGCGCCGAGGCGCTGCGTCAACTGCGGACGCTGTGCTGGGGTGCGCAGTTGGCGGCGGGTGCGGTGCCGGATGATCCGGACTTTGCCGGGGGGATCGCGTTCGCGGGCGGCGGCGCGGGGGGGCCGGCGCTGCCGACGTGGCAGACGCTGCGCCCGCTCGCGTGGATGGCGGAGATGCTGGGTGACCCGAGGCTCACCTCGAAGGAAGAGGTTCGAGACGAGGTGCTGCGGCTGTTGAACGGCCTGCGGTTCGCTCGGCAGTTGGCGGTCGATCCGTCGGTGTCACACATGTTCCGCGACCACGGGCGGGCGCGGGGCGGGATCCGGCTTTCGCTGTGGGACCAGACGGTGTCGGTGGACGCGACATCGATGGGGCTGATCGCGGTGAGCCGGGCGCTGCGGAGCGCGGATCTGCGGTCGAAGTGAGGCTCAGGCGGGCGTTGATTCGGGCTGCTCGTCGGTCTGCTCGGCGACGAGGCGGCGTGCCCAGAACCAGAGGGCGGCGGCGGTGCCGAGAATGAACGCGCCGTTGGCCTGGTGCAGGGTTGCGAGCGTGAGCGCCGCGGGGGATTTGGGCGTGCCGTCGTAGGGGAGGACGAGGAACAGGGCCGCGAGGCCGAGGGCCATCTGGAGGACGGTGGCGTGGACGACGCCGTTGCCGGCCTTGCGGAGCGGCATGACGTTCGCGTGCGTGGCGGCGCGGAAGCCGGCGAACGCGACGGCGAGCAGGGCGAGGACGGAGAAGCCCACGTGGCTGTAGAGGGCGTGGGTGTGCTGGAAGTGGCGTGACGCGGCGCCCAGGCCCAGTTGCAGCAGCAGCGCGATGAGCATCGCGGTGGTGAAGGGTTTGAGGACGCGGTCGTCGACATTGGTGTCGATGGTGCGCCAGGTCATGCACAGCGTGGCGGCGATGGCGCAGAGCAGGGCGAAAGTGACCTGGCCGGAGACGCCGTGGACCATCGCCAAAGGGAGGCTGAGGGCGTTGTCGACGGTGGGGGCGTGGGTGGTGTCGGCGGTGGGGGTGGCGGAGATGACGCGGAGCCCGCCGAGAAGGCCCTGACCGCAGACGAGGGCGAAGGCGGCGGCAACGAGGACCTTCACCCAGGTTCGGCGCTCGACGAGGATGGTGAAGACGAGCAGCGTGAGAGTGGTGAGGCCGACGAGGGAGCCGAAGAGGCGGTGGGCGTGCTCGTAGTAGATGCCGCCGGTCATGCGGGCCAGGGGATAGAGGAACATGTTGGCGGAGAAGCTGTTGGGCCAGTCGGGGACGGCGAGGCCGGCCCCGGCGCTGGTGACCAGCCCGCCGGAGAGGATCACGGGGACGGCGGAGGCGGCGGTGACCTTCCCGAACATGCCGAGCCAGGCCTCGGGGGCGGCGTCGGGTCGCTCGGGGAAGCGCCGTGCGATCTGGGCGGAGACGAAGCCGGCGACGAGGTTGAACGCGACGTAGCCGAGCACCAGGACGGCGACGTTGGGCCTGAGGGCGTTGGCTTCTTCGCCCGAGGTGAGCAGGGAGCCCAGGATGAGCAGGTTCACCAGCCCGGCGACGAGGGCCGAGGCGAGCGCGACGCGGAGACGGTGGGCGATCGGGACACGTCGGGCGCCGAGGGTGAGGCCGACGAGCACGGTGACGCCGAGGAGCACGGCGACCGCGGGGGGCGGGGTGCGCAATGCGGGGAGATGCGTGACGAACCCGACGCTCCACATGGCGACGGCGGTGGCGAAGCCGATGGCGAGGGCCGGCTGGGTGATGGACTGATGTCGGTTCATGGTCGAGGTCGTGTTCTTGTCGGGCGAGAATATTCTTGCCAGATGGGATTCGGGTGGTTACGATGCTCGGCCCGCGTGCGTGAGGTTCGCGGGAAGGGTATTCGCTGGACCGCAAGGCTTGACAGAATCGTGGAAATCGAGGATCAGTGCTGCCTCGCCGGAATTCTTTCCGTGTGATCGTATTTGACCTGTCGAAAGATAGGCGTTCTCGGACTTGAAGCGTTCCCCCTTCCGGTGGACGGGGGAACGGAAGTGTTGGTGAGTGAATGGTTTCGACCCGCCCGTGAGGGAGCAGACGCCGTGTCCCAAGTCTTCCCCAAGTGGACCAACCTGATCCCGAAGGTGATCGCGCCGTTGGCGGTGCTCGGCCTCGGGCTGGTGAGTTTCGGGTACGTGTACTACGTCGACAACAAGTACTGGATGGTGGGCTACGAGCCTCAGCAGCCCGTGGACTACAGCCACCAGATCCACGTCGGCAAACTGGGCATGGACTGTCGGTTCTGCCACACGCATGTCGAGGAGTCGTACCACTCGAACGTGCCGGCGACGGCGACGTGCATGAACTGCCACACGGCGGACGAGGCGACCGATCAGGCGATGCTGAGCAGCGACCTGTGGAAGAAACACAAGACGAACAAGAACCTGGTGACGCTGCGTGCTTCGTTCCAGTCGGGTGAGCCGGTGCAGTGGCGGCGGATCCACAAGATCCCGGACTACGCGCACTTCCCGCACGCGGCGCACGTGAACGCGGGGATCTCGTGCTACTCCTGCCACGGGCGCGTCGACCAGCTAGAGGTGGTGCGTCAGAACCACTCGCTGGCGATGGGCTGGTGTCTTGAGTGCCACCGGGCGCCGGAGAAGCACCTGGTGGACAACAAGGGTCAGATGGGCGCGCCGGTGCAGGTGACGGACCTGAAGACGGTGGCGGAACTGCTGGCGTCGGAGTCTCAGGCGCAGCGCGGCGCGGAGTTGGCGAAGCAGAAGCAGTTGCAGCCGCCGCAGCACTGTGCGGCGTGTCATTACTAGGAAGGCACTGGGGATCGGGCACTAGGCACTAGAGCGGCCCGACCTCCAGAAGAAGCGGCGATCTCTGTCTAGTGCCCAGTGCCCGATGCCAGGTGCCTACACCCCGATGAGCCACATCGACCAATGCCCCTCGACGATCAAGGAAGGCAAGCCCGCGCCCGCGGAGATTCCGTTCTCCGCGCGAGAGGTGAGCCGGGCCACCGGGAAGGCGTACTGGCGCAGCCTGGACGACCTGGCGGGGACGTCGCAGTTCCGTGATTTTCTGCACCGCGAGTTCCCGGCGCACGCGAGCGAGCTGCTGGACGGGTCGCGTCGGCAGTTCCTGCGGCTGATGGGGGCTTCGATCGCGCTGGCGGGTGCGGCGACGATCCCGGGATGCCGTCAGCCCGACCACAAGATCCTGGCGTACAACACCGACCCCGAGTACATCGTTCCGGGCAAGCCGCTTTTTTATGCGACGGCGATGCCGACGCGGGGCGGCGGGTGCCAGGGGCTGTTGGCGGAGACGTTCGAGGGTCGCCCGACGAAACTCGAAGGGAACCCCTTGCACCCGTTCAACCGGGGCAAGAGCGACTGGATCGCGCAGGGTGCGATTCTCGATCTGTACGACCCCGACCGCGACCCGGCGGAGGTCGCTTCGCGCGGCTCGCGCTCGGGCCAGGCGGTGACGATCGCGGAGTTCGGCGCGTTCGCGAACGCGGCGAAGGCGTGGGGCGCGGACACGAAGATCGCGTTCCTGGTTGAGAAGGCGACGAGCCCGGCCCGCGACGACATGAAGGCGCGGCTGCTCAAGAAGTTCCCGGGCGCGAAGTGGTTCGCGTACGACGGGTACGACAACGAGGGGGCGTTGGCGGGTTCGGTGGCGGCGTTCGGCGCGGCGCACGTGGCGCAGCACGACCTGTCGAACGCGAACGTTCTGGTGTCGTTCGATTGCGACTTCCTGCACTCCGAGTCCACGCTGCCGATCGCGCGGACGTACGCCGCGGGGCGGTTCCGCAAGGGCGCGAAGGCGGGGCACGCGGCGGCCGAGACGCAGATGAGCCGGTTGTACGTGGTCGAGTCGTCGATGACGCCGACGGGCGGCGCTGCGGATCACCGCTGGTCGATGAAGGCGTCGCGGATCGGCGCGTTTGCGGTGGCGCTGGCGGCGAAGGTGATGGACGGGCTGGGCGCTGCGGCTCCGGCGGACCTGAAGGGCGCGGTGGCCAAGGCGGCGGCGGGCGTGACGGGCGAGGACCTGCCGGCGGCGGATCATGTTCAGGCGATCGCGGACGACTTGTTGGCCTCGGGCAACCGGGGCGCGAGCGTGGTCTTCGCGGGCGCGAGCCAGCCCGCCGAGGTTCACGCGCTGGCGCACGCGCTCAACGCGGCGCTGGGCAACGTTGGCAAGACGGTCTCGTACGCGAAGGCGACGGGCGACGCGGCGATGTCGAGCGACGCTTCGGTCCGGGCGCTGAGCGCGGCGATCGACTCGGGCGAGGTGACGGCGGTGGTGATCGTCGGGTCGAACCCGGTGTACACCGCGCCGGCGGGGATGGACTTCGCGGCGAAACTCGCCAAGTGCGCCGTGAGCGTGTACGTGGGCGACGCGGACGAGACGGCGGCGAGCGTGAAGTGGTACCTGGCGCGGGCGCACTTCCTTGAGGCGTGGGGCGACGTGACCACGTGGCAGGGGCAGTACAGCGTCGTGCAGCCGATGATCAAGCCGCTGTTCGGCGGGCACTCGGACCTTGAGGTCCTCGGGGCGATCCTGGGCGACGGGGTGACCGACGGATACGAGATCGTGCGGCGGGCGTTCGCGGCCCGCAACGGCGGGGTGATGAACGAGAAGGCGTGGCGGAAGGGGCTGCACGACGGCGTGTTCAACGCCGAGGGCGTGCTGGCGACGCCGGCGCTGAACTCGGGGGCCGTTGCTTCTGCGGTGGCGAAGATCCCGACCGACGCGGGCAGCGGCGGCGGGACCGAGGTGGTGGTGCTGGCGTCGCCGATGGTGCTGGACGGGCGCTGCGCCAACAACGGCTGGCTGCAGGAACTGCCGCACCCGGTCACGAAGGTGACGTGGGACAACCCGGCGCTGATCAGCAAGAAGACCGCCGACAAGCTGGGCGTGAGCGTGAACCGGCACCTGGACGACCCGAAGTACAACAAGGCGCAGGTGATCTCGGTGACGGTGGGGGGCAAGACGCTGAACATCCCGGCGTGGGTTCAGCCCGGCGTGGCGGACGACACGGTGATCCTGCACGCGGGCTACGGCCGGCGCGTGGGCGGGCGCGTGGCGACGGGCACGGGCTTCGACGTGAACGCGCTGCGGACGGGGGCGTCGCCGGTTCTGGCGGGCGCTTCGGTGGCCAAGGCGGAAGACGCCGACCTGTACCCGATCGCGTGCACGCAGGACCACTGGACGATGGAGGGTCGCGACATCCTCCGCGAGATCGACCTCGACGCGTGGAAGGCGCACGGCGACACGGACTTCTCGAAGGACCACCGCCAGACCGACCCGTACGACAACTCGCGCGACCTGAACCTCGCGGGGCTGATGGCGGGGGCGATGGAGGGTCACACGCCGGCGAACCTGAACCTGTACCGCAAGGGCACGGGTCAGCCGCTGCGCGGGCAGGAGCACTCGTGGATCAAGGTTGATGAGAAGGGAAATCCCGTCCGCGACGGGCGGGGCCGCGTGCAGGGCGGCGAGAACAAGCACGGCAAGCGCCTGCAGCAGTGGGGGATGACGATCGACCTGACGACGTGCACGGGGTGTTCGGCGTGCACGATCGCGTGCCAGGCGGAGAACAACATCCCGGTGGTCGGCAAGGACGAGGTGTCGAAGGGCCGCGACATGGCGTGGATCCGGGTGGACCGGTACTACGCGAGCAGCCCGACCGACCCCTACGGCTACACGGGCAGCCCGGACATGGTGTTCCAGCCGGTGGCGTGCGTTCACTGCGAGAACGCTCCCTGTGAAGTCGTGTGCCCGGTGAACGCGACGGTGCACGATCCTCACGGCACCAACAACATGGCGTACAACCGGTGCATCGGCACGAAGTACTGCAGCAACAACTGCCCGTACAAGGTGCGGCGTTTCAACTGGTTCGACTACGGGACCAAGCAGTACAAGGGCGGGTGGGGCCAGGTGGGCGCGCCGCTGGCCGGCAAGGCGCCGCTGCCGGAGAACGAGAACTGGGTGCCGCCGCGGCTGCGTGCGAAGAACCGCGAGGTTCAGAACCTGCAGAAGAACCCGCATGTGACGGTGCGTTCCCGCGGTGTGATGGAGA
This sequence comes from Planctomycetota bacterium, assembly GCA_017303565.1. Lineage (GTDB taxonomy): Bacteria > Planctomycetota > Phycisphaerae > Phycisphaerales > UBA1924 > JAFLCM01. Next base: position 10,568 of record JAFLCM010000012.1, on the reverse strand, counting down.
AGTGCTCGTACTGCATCCAGCGCGTGAACGCGGCGAGCGTGGAGACGAAGGTCTCCGACCTGAAGTTCATCCCGGACGGGTTCGTGCAGACGGCGTGCCAGCAGGCGTGCCCGACGAACGCCATCGTGTTCGGCGATATCTACGACTACGAGTCGAACGACGGCGCGGGCAGCGAGGTGAGCCGGACGCGGAACGACCCGCGGTCGTACGGGCTGCTGGCGTACCTCAACACCCGCCCGCGGACGAGCCACATGGTCCGCGTCCGCAACCCCAACCCGAAGATCCGCGTGCCGCGGGCCGACCCGTTCGGCGGGCACGGGTCTCACGGCGGCGGGCACGGCGGGGGGCACGGTGGAGACCACGGTGACGGTCACGGCGACGGGCACGGGGGCCACACCGAGGCCAAGCCCGCCGGGCACCTGATGAGCCTGCCGGTGATCAACTCGAAGCCGATTGTGACTGCCGGAGCAGTTGTGACCAATCCCAGCGCCGGAGCGCTCGCATGACGACGTTGCAGCCTGACCAAGCCGCCGCGCTCGGGCTTGTTTCTCACAAGCCGCGCTCGGAGTACGTCGATCCCGCCACGATCGACGGGACGCTGATCGACGACCCGGGGAAGCGTGCGCCCCTGGTGCTCGGCAACCGGGACTTCCACTCGGTGACGAACACGATCTGCGGGTGGATCGAGAACAAGACGCCCAAGTGGTGGCCGATGGCGTTCATCATCTCGGCGCACATCGCCGGGATCGGGACGCTGGCGATCCTGTACCTGATCATCACGGGCGTGGGCGTGTGGGGCCTGCAGCGTCCGGTGATGTGGGGCTGGGACATCGTGAACTTCGTGTGGTGGGTCGGTATCGGCCACGCGGGCACGCTGATCTCCGCGATCCTGTGCCTTCTGAAGCAGAAGTGGCGGGTGAGCATCAACCGGTTCGCCGAGGCGATGACGATCTTCGCGGTCATCTGCGCCGGCACGTTCCCAGGGATCCACGTCGGGCGGGTGTGGATGGCGTGGATGCTGTTCCCCTTGCCGAACATGAACTGGATCTGGCCGAACTTCCGCAGCCCGCTGCTGTGGGACGTGTTCGCGGTCGGGACGTACTTCACGGTGTCGCTGCTGTTCTGGTACATGGGGATGATCCCCGACCTGGCGACGATGCGCGATCGGGTGACGGCGCGTCGCGAGCAGAAGACGACGCTGGGCCCGATCTGGGCGCCGCACCCCTTGCCGGGGTTCATCAAGAACCTGACGATCACGCTGCCCTTGAACAAGATCGGCTCGTGGGTGTACGGTTTCCTGTCCCTGGGCTGGCGGTTCAGCAACCGGCACTGGAACAACTACGAGAAGGCGTACCTTCTGCTGGCGGGCGTGAGCACGCCGCTGGTGCTGTCGGTGCACTCGGTGGTGTCGTTCGACTTCGCGGTGTCGATCATCCCCGGGTGGCACACGACGATCTTCCCGCCGTACTTCGTCGCGGGGGCGATCTTCTCCGGTTTCGCGATGGTGCTGACGCTGCTCATCCCGGCCCGGGAGCTGTACCCCGGGATGAAGGACTTCGTGACGGCGCGCACGATCGAGAACATGTGCAAGATCATCACGGTGACGGGCTCCATGGTGGGCTTCGCCTACATGATGGAGTTCTTCATCGCGTGGTACGGGGCCAACGAGTTCGAACAGCAGACGTTCGTGCGTCGGGCCTTCGGGCCCTACTGGTGGGCGTACTGGACGATGGTGCTGTGCAACGTGATCTCGCCGCAGGTGTTCTGGTTCAAGTGGGCGAGAACGAGCATCCCGTTCATCTTCGTGATCACGATCTTCGTGAACATCGGGATGTGGTTCGAGCGGTTCGTGATCATCACGACGCTGAGCGCCGACTTCCTGCCCTCGGCGTGGCGGTACTACCGCGCGTCGGCGGTGGACGTGGCGACGTACATCGGGTCGCTGGGCATCTTCATGACGCTGTTCCTGCTGTTCTGCCGGTTCATCCCCATGCTGGCGATCAGCGAGGTGAAGGGCGTGATGAAGCAGGCCGACCCGCACGCGCACGACCATCACCACGGCAACGGCCACGGGAACGGTCATGCCAACGGTCACACCAAGGGGGCGCACTGAGCCATGAGCAGCACCCTGAGCCAGCAGTTTGAGCAGGCCTCGCCGGGACAGTCCGGATCGACCCAGTCCGAAACGACCCAGGGAGAACTCTGGGGCGTGATGGCCGAGTTCTCCGACGCCGCGAGCCTGTACCACGCCGCGGAGCACTTCCGCGACGCGGGGTGGAAGCGGTGGGACACCTACTCGCCCTGCCCGATCCACGGCATGCCCGAGGCGATGGGCCTGAGGCAGAGCAAGGTGACGTTCGCGATGGGCACGATGGCCTTCCTGGGCTTCTCGTGCGCCGTCGCGATGCAGTGGTGGATGTCGGCGGTGGACTACCCGATCATCACGGCGGGCAAGCCCTTCGGCGCGTGGGAGCAGTTCACGCCGATCATGTTCGAGCTGAGCGTGCTGTTCGGCGCGTTCGGGGCGATCGGCGGGATGCTCGCGCTCAACGGGCTGCCGATGTGGTACCACCCGCTGCTGAAGAAGAACCGCTTCCTGCGGGTGTCGGACGACCGGTTCGTGCTGGCGGTGGAAGCGTCGGACCCGCAGTTCAACAAGGACCAGGTCAAGGCCCTGCTCGCCAAGCTCGGCGGGCAGCACATCGACGAGGTGGAAGCGTGAGCCGCCGGTTTGCACTTCAGATCGTGGGCGCGGGGGCCGTGTTGACGGCGGCGTCGCTGCTCGGCGGCTGCCGGGGCGACCGCTCGGACAGCCCGCCGCGGAGTTTCTTCCCCGACATGGACGACCAGCCGAAACTCAAGGCGCAGTCCAAATCCGCGTTCTTCAAGGAGTACGAGGAGCCGGGTTCGCACCGTTCCGGCGGGCACGACGGGCACGCGGAAGGCCCCGATCCTTCGAAGATGTTCGGTCGCGGGATGCGCGAGCCCGTGCCGCACACGGTCGCGTTCGCCAAGACCTCGAAGGTGGCTTCCGATGGGACGGCGAACTTCATGGGCAAGGACTTCGGCGGCCGGACCGACCTCCTGAAGGCCGACGACTCGTTCTTCATCGGCTACACGCCCGTGCTCGACGCTCAGGGCAACCAGGTGATGAACCCGGATGGCACGGAGAAGCGCACCTACCTCGACTTCATTCCGGTCCCGGTGACCAAGGAACTGATCGCGGTCGGGCGTGAGAAGTACGAAATCTTCTGCATCGTGTGCCACGGCGGGGTGGGCGACGGGAAGGGCATGGTGGGGCAGCGGTGGTCGTACGCCCTGCCGGACTATCACGACCCCAAGTACGCGCACGGCGCGGAGAAGGGGCAGGACGGGTACCTGTTCAGCGTGATCCGCGAGGGCGTGCCGAACGTGGGCGGTCCGTACCCCTACAAGATGCGGCCGTATGACACGAAGGTGAGCGAGTACGAGTCTTGGGCGATCGTGGCGTACATCCGGGCGCTGCGCGAGGCGCGGGCCGGGACGATGAACGACGTGCCCGCGGACAAGCGTGACGCGCTGAAGCAAGTGAACACCAACCCCGCTCCCGCGGCCGCCCCGAGCGGCGCGGCGGCGACCGGCGGGGCGTCCAGCGGAGGTGGTCTGTGAGCGTGGTATCACCCACTGTTCTGCGTCGGGCGATGGAACGTGAGAACATCGCGCTGCCGGACGGCGCGCTGGGCGCGATCCGGTTCGGCTCGATCGGGCTGGGCCTGGCGCTGATCGCGGCGACGTTCTGGGCGGGCTGGTCGGGCGACGACAAGACCGCGAAGATCGCGCTGCACGCGTACCACATCGGGTTCATCTACGCCCTGGGGCTCGCCCTGGGCGCGATGGGCTTCGTGATGATCTTCCACCAGACCAACGCGGGGTGGTCGGCGGCGCTGCGGCGCCAGTTCGAGAACGTGATGGCGTCGATCTGGGCCCCCGCGGGCCTGTTCGCGTTCCTCGTGCTCATGCAGTGGGCGTACATGACCCACTTCAAGGACGGGGACGCGTTCCTGTTCTCGTGGATGAACACCGCGAAGTACGGGAACGACCACCTGCTCGAAAAGAAGGCGGCGTATCTGAACGTGCCGTTCTTCACGGTGCGGGCGGCGGCGTACTTCATCATCTGGATCGGGTTGGCGGGGGCGCTGTACCACTTCTCGACGCGGCAGGACACCGACGCCGACCCGCGTCACTCGTACAACGCACGCAAGCTCTCGTCGGTGGGCCTGATCGCGTTCGCGTTCACGGTCGCCTTCGCGGGCTTCGACTGGCTGATGGGGCTGGACTTCCACTGGTACAGCACGATGTTCGGCGTGTACTTCTTCGCGGGCAACGCGGTGTCGTCGGTGGCGCTGGTGCTGCTGATCTGCGTGCTGCTCCGCAAGTTCGGCCGGATGGTGGGGCACTACACCGAGGACCACCAGCACGACATGAGCAAGCTGCTCTTCGCGTTCACGGTGTTCTGGGCGTACATCGGGTTCAGCCAGTACTTCCTGATCTGGTACGCCAACATCCCCGAGGAGACGGCGTACTACCTGGTCCGCAAGGAGCCCGGGACGATCTGGGAGAAGCTGTCGTGGGCGCTGCCCATCGGGCACTTCATCCTGCCGTTCCTGTTCCTGCTGCCGCGTCCGCGGCGTCGGAGCATGGGGTGGGCGGCGCTGTGGGCGGTGTGGATGCTGGTGATGCACGCCCTGGACCTGTTCTACGTCGTGCGCCCGGAGGCGGGCGACAAGTTCCACTGGGCCGACGTGACGGGCATCCTGGGCCCGATCCTGGTGATGATCGGGTTCGTGGCGTCGCGGGTGGCGGCCAACCCCCTGATCCCGGTCAACGACCCGCGGCTGGCGGAATCGCTGGGGCACAAGAACTACGTGTAGGAAGGCGCTGGGTGTAGAAAGGCGCCGGGGACTGGGCACTGGGCATCGGTGAAAGACAGGAATGCGACGCAGGCCAACAAGCCTCCACACACTGGCCCGAAGACAAGATCATCCATGAACCACGAATACGACCAGCACGGGCACCACACCAAGGCCGAGTTCGAGGCCGAACTCACGCACCACGACGACTGGTTCCGGCACTCGCCGGGCGAGGTGCACCAGGACTCGCACGGGTCGACGAACCCGTGGGCGATCGCGGTCACGCTGATCCTGCTGATCATCGTGACGTTCGGGGTGGCGTTCTACGTGCTCAACTACTTCAACCGCGCGGTGGCCAACGAGAAGATCGTCAAGCGCGAGGCCCGCACCGACGACACCTGGAAGCTCGAGTACCTGCAGGCCAAGGCCGACTGGAACGCGGAGCTCTCTCAGTACCGCCTGCTCAACGCCAAGGCGGGCACGGTGGGGCTGCCCATCGACGCGGCGATCGAGAAGACCGTGGCCGCGTACCAGGGGAAGGCCGGCAAGTAAGCGTTCAAGCCGTCAGACATGAACACCCGTGACCGCGTCATCTCGCTCGCCCGTGCCGCCGCCGTTGGCTTGGCGGTGGCGTGCGCCGCGCCGGCGCCCGGGCAGCTCATCAAGGACTCGATCCCGCAGACCGAGGGCGTAGGCGTCGCGGACCGGCGCGGCGAGAGCGTGCCGCTGGACCTCGTGTTCACCGACTCGAAGGGGAACCGCGTCACGTCGAAGGAACTGTTCGACGGGCGGCGCCCGGTGCTCCTGGTGATGGCCTACTACACCTGCCCGCTCCTTTGCGCGCTGGTGCTCGACCACGTCAAGACGTCGGTCAACCAGATCAAGTGGACGGCGGGCGAGGAGTACCGCATCGTCACCGTCTCCTTCGACCACCGGAACACCACCGAGCAGGCCGCGGTGAAGAAGGCGACGTACCTGCTGGGCTACGAGCCGATGAGCGGGCAGAAGGAACTGAAGCCCGACGCGTGGGAGTTCTACACGGCGGACGTCGCGAACGCCCAGGCGATCTCGAAGGCCGTCGGGTTCCACTACCGCTTCCTGCCGGAGAACGCGGAGTTCAGCCACCCGTCGGCGATCTTCTTCCTGTCCCCCGAGGGCAAGGTGAGCGGGTTCATCGAGAACCTGGAGTTCAAGCCGCGGGACGTGACCCTGGCGCTGCTCGACGCGTCCGAGGGCAAGGCCGGGAGCCTGTTCGACCGGGTGATCATGTCCTGCTTCATGTACGACCCGACCAAGGGGACGTACGTGCTGGCGGCGAAGAACGTGATGCGCCTGGCGGGGCTGGCGACGGCGGTGGGGCTGGGGACGTTCATCGCGGGGCTGTTTGTCTACAACACTCAACGCCGACGCTTCCCGGAGGGCCGGAGTGTCCCGGCGGGCGGGACACGTCACGTCGGGGACACGTCGGGCGTGGTTTCAGATGTTTCTGAAACTGCTGTTGCCAAGGCCCCGAAGGCCACGAATGATCCGCAGAGGCCGGAATCCGTCCTGTCTCACAGGAATGACGAATGAGCGCGATCTTCCCTGAGTCCGTGCTGATGAACCCGCTCCTCGCGTCGGAGGACGTGGGGTGGTGGACGCGCCTGTGGTTCCGCGCCAAGGCGTCGACGTTCGCGGGCGAGACCGACGCGATCTACAACTTCATCTTCTGGGTGTCGATCGCGTTCTTCGTGGTGCTGATGTTCCTGATGGTCTATTGGGGCATCAAGTACCGGCGGAAGCCGGGCGTGGCGCCCGAGATCAGCCCGTCGCACAACACGCCCCTCGAGATCGTGTGGACGGTGGTCCCGACGATCCTGTTGTTCGTGATGTTCGTGTGGGGGTTCAAGGGGTACCTGAACAAAGCGGTGTCGCCGGTGGACGCCGAGGTGATCCAGGTGACGGCGAAGAAGTGGAACTGGACGTTCGAGTACAAGACCGGTGCGAAGAGCCGCGAGCTCGACCGGATGGCGGACATGGACGTGCCGGTGTTCGCGCTGCCGCTGAACAGGCCGGTGAAGTTCGTCATGTCGTCGGACGACGTGATCCACTCGATGTTCTTCCCGGAGTTCCGGGCCAAGCGCGACGTGATGCCGAACCGGTACACCACGATGTGGGTGCAGCCGACGGGCAAGCCGACGCACACGGTGGAGCGGTACGACAACGGCAAGAAGCTGCGGCTGGCGCCGCTGGACAGCGCCGGGAACGTCATCACCGACATGGCGGAGCGCGCGGGCAAGGGCTACAACCTGTTCTGCACCGAGTACTGCGGCGACCAGCACTCCCAGATGCTGGCACGGATCGCGGTGCTGGCCGAAGCGGACTACAAGGACTGGCTGGACTACCAGGGTGACACGTCGGGCGTGCCGCTGAACGTGCTGGGCGAGCAGCTCTACAAACTGCAGGGCTGCGCCACCTGCCACTCGGTGAACGGGGCCAAGGGCACCGGGCCGACGTGGAAGGACATCTGGGGCGAGACGCACAAGAGCACGACCGGCGCGAGCGCGACGGTGGACGAGAACTACATCCGCGAGTCGATCCTGGTGCCCGGGGCGTTCGTCCGCGAGGGCTTCTCGAACCAGATGCCGTCCTACCAGGGCAAGATGAAGGACCGGGAGATCCGGGCCCTGACGACGTACATCATGAGCCTGAACGACAAGTTCAAGCAGGACGCCCAGGCCGTCTCGGACGAAGAGATGGCGAAGCAGCAGGGCGGGTCGGGTTCGACCCCCGCCAAGTAATCGCCGCTCGCTCTGGTTTCGATCGACAGCAGACCACCGGCGGACTCCGTTCCCCGCCGTCTTTCGGAGACACGACTCATGGCCGCACACGCCGCGCACGCCCACCCGCATGGATCCCACGGGCACCACGACGAGCCGTACTACGCCTCGAAGGGCTCGTTGTGGAAGACCGTCATGTCGTGGGTGTACACCGTCGATCACAAGAAGATCGGGGTGATGTACCTCGTGGCGGTGCTGCTGGCGTTCTTCCTGGGCGGGGTGTTCGCGCTGCTGCTGCGGGCGGAGCTCTACGAGCCGACCAAGACGCTGGCCGACGGCACGGTGACCGGGCAGATGTTCAAGGGCTGGACCAGCGCCCAGGGCGAGGTGACGAGCAACAACATCTACAACCGGCTGTTCTCGCTGCACGGGACGGTGATGGTGTTCCTGTTCATCATCCCGAGCATCCCGGCGGCGCTGGGGAACATCCTGCTGCCGCTGATGATCGGGGCCAAGGACGTGGCGTTCCCGAAGCTGAACCTGATGAGCTGGTACACGTACCTTTTCGGCGGGGCGTTCGCGCTGTGGGCGCTGATCGGCGGCGGCGTCGAGACGGGATGGACCTTCTACACGCCGTACTCCTCGACGACCAACTGGGGCAACGTGACGGCGATGGTGCTGGGGGCGTTCATCCTCGGCTTCTCGTCGATCTTCACGGGCATCAACTTCATCGTGACGGTGCACAAGCTGCGCACGCCGGGCATGGGCTGGTTCGACATGCCCCTGTTCGTGTGGGCGACGTACGCGACGGCGATCATCCAGGTGCTGGCGACGCCTGTCCTGGGCATCACGCTGCTGATGATCGTGTTCGAGCGGGTGTTCCGGACGGGCATCTTCGACCCGGCGCTGGGCGGCGACCCGGTCCTGTTCCAGCACTTCTTCTGGTTCTACAGCCACCCGGCGGTGTACATCATGATCGTGCCGGCGTTCGGGGTGGTGTCGGAACTGCTGGCGGTGCACTGCCGCAAGCGGCTGTTCGGATACCGGGCCATCGCGTTCTCCTCGCTGGCGATCGCGGCGATCTCGTTCCTGGTGTGGGGGCACCACTTGTTCGCGGCCGAGACGCCCGCCGCCAACGCCATCTTCTCGGCGCTGACGTTCCTGGTGGCGATCCCGACGGCGATCAAGGTGTTCAACTGGATCGCGACGATGTACAAGGCGTCGATCTCGTGGAACACGCCGATGCTGTACGCGATGTCGTTCCTGTTCAACTTCACGATCGGCGGCCTGACCGGTCCGCCGCTGGCGACGCTGGCGACCGACATTCACCTGACGGATACATACTTCGTGGTGGCGCATTTCCACTACGTGATGATGGGCGGAACGGTGTTCGCGTTCGTGGGCGGGCTGCACCACTGGTGGCCCAAGATTACGGGGCGGATGTACAACGAGGCGTGGGGCCGCGTGGGCGCCGTGCTCGTGTTCATCGGGTTCAACATGACCTTCCTGGTTCAGTTCATCCTGGGCACGCAGGGGATGCCGCGCCGGTACGCGACGTACGTCGAGATGTTCGAGGGGATGCACAAGTTCTCGACGATCGGCACGTGGGTGCTGGGCTTCGGCTTCGTGATCCACCTGCTGGTGTTCGTGCTGTCCTTGGTCTCGGGCAAGAAGGCCTCGGCCAATCCCTGGGGCGGCCTGACGATGGAGTGGGAGGCCGCGAGCCCGCCGATCGAGCACAACTTCCACCGCGAGCCCTTGATGACGCACGGCCCGTACGACTACGACACCGCGGTGCCGCCGCACTGCAACGAGAAGGACTACCCCCTGCCCACGCCCAAGCCGGGCATGGCGATGGCGCACTGAAGCGGAAGCGAGTACCGCCCCGGCGGGCACGACGGCGCCGGACGATCTCAAGTCGGACCACTCCGCGACAACGACTCCACCCTCCGACGAAGACCCTAGCCCCTGACGACCTTTATGACGACCCTCTCCACCAAGCCCGGGAACGCCGACCTCGCCCCGCACGAGTCCTACGTGCCCGGTTCGCACTGGAGGAACCTCCAGGACGAGACCGAGGGCGCCAAGCTCGGGATGTGGCTGTTCCTGTCGACAGAGATCCTGCTGTTCAGCGGGTTCTTCTGCGCGTACGCGGTGTTCCGGATGCTGTACCCCGGGAACTGGCACGACGCGTCGCAGTATTACCTGAACTGGAAGATCGGGGCCGTCAACACGGTGGTGCTGCTGCTCTCGTCGTTCACGGTGGTGCTGGCGATCCGCGGGGCCCAGACCAACCGCAACTGGATGATCCAGTTGAACCTGCTGCTCACGAACCTGTGCGCGGCGTTCTTCCTCGTCGTCAAGCTTGGCTGGGAGTACTGGCCCAAGTGGCAGAAGGGCGAGCTGCCCGGCGCCGCGTTCACGTACGGCAACCCGCAGGGCACCCACGACAACATCTTCCTGAGCGTGTACTGGGTGGCGACGGCGACCCACGGCGTCCATGTGCTGGTGGGCATCATCGTGCTGACGTGGTGCATGATCAAGGCGTCGCGCCGCGAGTTCGGCCCACGGCACTACACGTTCCTCGAGAACGCCGGCCTCTATTGGCACATCGTCGACGTGATCTGGATCTTCCTGTTCCCGCTGCTGTACCTGGTCTGAGGTTCTTCAACTGCTGGCTCGCATTCCCGCTCGCCTCTTCGAGACTCCCATGGCCCACGCCCACGACACCCTCGACCCGCACGAGAAGCTCTCGCAGGACGAGGCCCACGACGAGCACCATCACGTTACCCCGTTTTGGACCATGTTCTGGGTCTTCGCGATCCTTTTGGTCCTGACGGCGCTGACGGTGTGGACCAGCCGCCTGCCCATGTCCGAAGCGGCGCACATCATCATGGCGATCGTGATCGCGGTGGTGAAG
>JAFLCM010000119.1 GCA_017303565.1 Planctomycetota bacterium | reverse complement strand
GGTGCGGGCGCTCGCGGAGCCGGTGACGCTGGCGGCGATCAAGGGCGACAAGCGGTTCGCGGATTTCGCGCTGGTGCGGCAGTCGCGGCTGAGCGTGATGGAGGTGCCGGGGCCGCTGGCGGCGGCGATCCTGGGGATGGCGGGGGGTTGAGGGGCGGGGCGGGCTGGTTTTTCGTCGGGATGGGCGGGAACCGGACCGGACCCGGGCGTCGTATGCTATGTGACGCATAGTATGCGGCGCCAAGGTGAGCGCCGGGAGGTCCCGATGAAGGTTGAATCCGAGCTGATGCGCGGCGCCGGCCCCTTGGCGGTGCTGAAACTGCTGGAGCGCGGCGAGATGTACGGGTACGAGCTCGTCGAGGCGCTGGCCGCCCGGACCGAGGGGGTCCTGGCGATGGGGCAGTCCACGCTGTACCCGATGCTGTACAACTTGGAGGCGAAGGGGCTGATCAAGGCGGCGTGGCGCGAGGAGGGGGGACGCGAGCGAAAGTACTACAGCCTGACCGGCGCGGGGAAGAAGCGGCTCAGCAGCGACACCGCGCAGTGGGAGCGGCTGTCGCGGGCGATGGCGGCGCTGGGGGTGGGGGTGCACGCCGGTTCCGAGCCGGCGCGGGTCGGGATGATCGGGGGTGGGGCATGAAAGGTGCGCCCGCGGCTTCGACGACGCCGGACGGGTGCGTGGACGCGCGGGGCCTTGGTCGGCGGCTTTCCAACACGCCGGTCCGCGACGTGCTCCGCGGACGAATCACCGGGCGGCTGGACACGGAGTGGGTTGTCGGGCGGGAGGGACTGCCGGCGCGGACCGAGGCGTTGGTGCTCGAGGTCGTGCGGCGCACACGGCTGTGGCGGGGTGAGCAGGTTGATGTGGCCCGCGAACTGGCGGCTCATTTCCGCGATGCGTTCAACGCAGGGAGCGGCGAGATGGAAGCGATCGAGGGCTTCGGCGACGCGGCAACGGCGGCGAAACTCATCCGGCGCGCGACGAGGCGCAAGCGCCCGCTTGCCTGGAAAATCTGGGTGCGGGCGTGGGCGTGCCTGGGCCTCGTGCTGCTGGCGGCGGCGGCGTGGACCGGCTGGCGGGCGGCCTGGTATTCGTGGGGCGAGCCGACAATCTCGCGGAACTACCTCGCGGAACTCAACGCCGAGATTCTGAAGACGCCGGAGGGCGAGCGGGCTTGGCCGGTGTACCGGGAGGCGCTCATCGCGCTCGGGAACTTGGGCGCTCCGCCGCTGACCGGCAGGACCGAGGAGCCTGATCTCTGGACGTTGGCGGACGAGCATCCTCTGTGGATCAGCGTCGGGCAATACCTCGCGGCCGCTGAACCCGCGTTCGAACGGCTGTCGCTGGCGGAGTCGAAGTCGGACATGGGCTATCTCATGCGGACCGGGACAGACCCGTTGGTCGGGGCCGCGACCGAAGGGCTCTTGGGGAGGGCGGCTGTGCCGGAAGAGTTCGAGTCAGCGGAGCAGGAAGAGAACCCGGCGCTCGTGGGTGTGCTGCTGCCGCACCTTTCGCTGATGCGAATGACGACCAACATTCTGTCGGACATCGAGGTGCCCGCCGCCGTGAGGGCGGGTGACGCGCCGCGTGTCGAGCGAGCGGTCAGCGCTCAGTTGTCCATGGCGCGGCACCTGTGCGGTTGCCCGACGCTCATCGACCGGCTGGTCGGTGTGAGCCTCTGCGCCCGGGCCGCAGGCACGCTGAATCGCACGCTCGCGGAAGCCCCCGGGCTGCTCGACGAATCGAGCCTGGTGCGGTTGGCGCACCGGCTGAGCATCGTCCGGGTCGATCGGTCGCTGCGCATGGAACGGCTCATGGGCCAGGATGTTGTGCAGCGTGCCTACACCGACGACGGGAACGGTGACGGCGTGGTGACGCGTCGCCTGGCCGCTTTCGGGTTCAGTGATGACCCGAAGAATCAGCCGGGCTTCAGCCCGATGGCGCCGGGGCGCCGAGAGGTTCAGGATGGCGTCGATCGCTACTACCGGCTCGCGCAGGAGCACCTTCTGGGCGCAACGAACAAGACCGAGTTCAAGCGGCAGATCCGCGATCTGCTCGACGCGCGGGGACGGTTCCGCAATCCCGTGCTTGGCGGCGTGGCGGTCAGCGTCGAGCGAGCGCGGGAGTCGTTCGACCGCGGGGAGATGCTTCGGGACGCCGCGCTCCTTGCGATCGGCGCCGAGGTCTATCGCCGGCGGCACGGGGCGTACCCCGATGACGTGCGAGCGAGCATTCCAGACCTGCTCCCCGGCGCTCCGGCCGACCGGCTCCGGGATCCGCCCGCGCCGCTGCGCGTCGTTGTTTGCGATGGGGTGCTGACGGTGTACTCGGTGGGGGATGACGGGATCGACGACGGCGGGGTGTTTCGATCGGTGGACCCGCGGTCCACGAAGCCCCCCGATTTGCGGTTGTGGCCCGTGGCCGACTGACCACGGTCACGCTGAGCCTCCGAACCGCGGCTACCCTTCCCCCCATTCCGCCCGACCGTGGCGGAGCAGAAGGGCCTCCGCCGTCATGTCGCTCCTGGTCGCCACCACGAACCCGCACAAGCTCGACGAACTCCGCGCGATCTTCGCGCCGCTGGGGATCACGGCGGTGGGGCTGGATTCCTTGGGCAAGTCGTTGCCGGAACCGTACGAGGACGGCAGCACGTTCGAGGAGAACGCGGCGAAGAAGGCGCTGTCGTACGCGTTCCTGTCGGGACAGGTGTGCCTCGCCGACGACTCGGGGCTTGAGGTCGAGGCGCTGAAGGGTGAGCCGGGGGTTCACTCGGCGTACTGGGCGGGGCGGGGGAACACACGGGCGGAGCGCGACGCCGCGAACAACCTGAGGCTGACCGCGGAGATGGACGGGATCGTGGGGGCGGCGCGGGCGGCGCGGTACGTGTGCTGCATCTGCGTTGGGTCGCCCGACGGGCGGATCGTCGCCACCAGCCGGGGCGAGATGGCGGGGCGCGTGACCACGGGGGCGGCGCGCGGGAAGCACGGGTTCGGCTACGACCCTCTGATCGAACTCGGCGACGGGCGCACGGTCGCGGAGCTGAGCGAGGCGGAGAAGAACGCGATCAGCCACCGCTCGGCGGCGGCGCGGGCGATCGCTCCGAAACTCGCGGAGATTCTGCGCGGGGGGTGAAGGCCGGCGGGCGGGCGCGGTTCAGCCGCGCTCGAGCATCTTCAGCATCGCCGCGGCGGCGGAGCACTGAACCATCGGGTTGTCGTCGTCGAGCATCTTCTCGAGGCGAGCGATGGAGGCGTTGACGGTCTCGCGCTTGGCGGTGGCCCCGAGGACGAACGCCGCCTGGGCGCGGACGGGGACGTCGGGGTCGCTGGCGTAGGTGTCGCCGACGTACCAGCCGCCGAAGTAGCCGAGTTTCGCCATCGAGGCGGCGGCGGCGAGGCGGAGTTCGCGCGGCTGGAGGTACACGCCCTGGCGCGGGTCGGCGGCCTTGGGGCTCCCGGCGGGCTGCATCTCGATGAGGTTTACCAGTTGCCCGGCGGCCTTCTCGATCTTCACCTCGCCGATGATCTGGGCGGCGAGGACGGCGGCCTCGAAGTCGTCACGGTTGCTCGGGTACAGCGCGGCCTCGATGACGTCTGAGGAGGCCTTGTCGCCGAGTTTGACCAGCGCCTCGGCGAGTTGCAGGCGGAACAGCCGCACGCCGATCGGCGCTTCCGCCGGGGCGCTCTGGCGGGCGGCGTCGCGGAGCATCGGCACCGCCGAGGGATTGCCGAGTTCGCCCAGGATGTAGGCGGCGTTGCTGCGGGCGCGAAGATCGCCCGACATGAGCATGGACGCGAGTTCGGTCTGATCGACGCTTTGGCCGGTGCGGGCGAGGGCGAAGATTGCCGCGGCGCGGACCGACGGGTCGGTGTCGGAGAGCAGCGGGCGGACCAGCGGGGCGGAAGACTTGAGTTTGAGGCGACCGACGGTCATGGCGGAGGCGAAGCGGACGCCGATGTTGTCGTCGGTGAGGCCGGCGCGGACCAGCGGCTCGCAGCGGGCGGGGGCGGGCTGGAGGCCCTCGATGGCGTTGGCCCGCAGCAGCGCGTTGTCGGAGCGGGCGAGTTCCTGAAGGAGCGCCAGCGAACGCTCGCGGAGCTGCGACTTCTCGATGTTGGAGTAGGGCTTGACCTGTTCGAGCTTGATGCCGCCGCCCATCGTGGCGGGGCTGCCGCCGGGGTTGGCCCCGGGCGCGCTCGCGGGCGTGCCTGCCGGGTTGGCCTTCGTGGGGGCGGGACCGCCGGGCTGAGCGGTCGCGAGGCCTGCGAGGCAGAGCAGCAGGACGGCGGTCTGGGTGTGGGTTCGCATGGTAGGGGAGATCAGTCGCCCGGGAAGGGATCGGAACGGCGGGCACCGACGGTTCGGCGCTCGCCGGAACACTATCGGCCTACGCAAGGGAGGGGGGCGAAGTTCGCCCTCCCGACCGGGCGTTCAGGATCGAAAGCCCCGCCAGCCCCAGCCCGACGATGAACACAGCGGGCCCGAACCAGTCCCCGATGCGGGAGTACAGGGTTGAGCCGGGGCCGCCGTCGTAGGGCACCCGGGCGGACAGGACCCCCTCGACGAGGGCGTCGGCGTCGGGCTTGGGTTCGCCCAGGTTCGGTCCCTCGACGACGACGCGGCCGCGGGCGTCGATGACGCAGGAGATCCCCGTGTTCGCGGCCCGGACCATCGGCACGCCCAGTTCGATGCAGCGCCAGCGGCAGTTGAGGACGAAGTTGCGCCGCGCCGCGACGGACCCGCTCAGCCAGCCGTCGTTGGTGATGTTGATGATCAGGCTGGCGGGGACGCCCGAGCCGCCGGTCGAAGTGGAGTTCCGCACCAGCGAGCGAACCACCGTAGGCATGGTGGACTCGAAGCAGATGGGCACGGCGACGGTCAGCGTGTCGCCCTCGTAGGGGACGTCGAGAGCGCGCCGGGCGTCGCCCGCTTTCAGATCGAACGTCATGCCCTGTGCACCGAGAGCGAGCAGGTTCCGCTCCAGCCAGGGCCAGGCGGAGATGTAGGGCATGACCTCGCCGAAGGGCGTGAGGTGGGCCTTGTCGTAGCGCGGCGAGAGGACCGTCCCCTGGTCGAGAACGTAGGCGCTGTTGTAGCGGACGTCGTATTCGATGCGGGGGCCGCTGTCGTCGGTGATGATGCGGAAGCCGTCGATGCCCATCGAGCCGATGAGCATGGGGACGCCCAGGCTCCGCTGCACGTCCATCAGTTGGTCGTGCCACTCGGTGAGCGCGAAGCGGTGGGAGGGGTAGCCCAGGCCGGAGCGGCGCTCCTCGGCGACCACGTCGGGGGAGAGCGAGTTGCCGGGGAACATCGTTTCGGGCCAGACGATCAAGGCGGGCTTTTCCGGGGCGTGGGCCGCTTCGCTGGTCAGGCGGAGCATGGTGGAGAAGTCCGAGAGTCGGGTGTCGAGGTCGGGCGAGTCCTTGTTGGACTGCGGGATGTTGGTCTGCACCACGGCGATCGGCCCGAGGCTCTCGCTCCACGGGGCGCTGATGCGCGGGGCCGCGGCAACCAGCACCAGGAACATCCGGATCAGGAAGCCCCGCCCGAAGCGGCGCTCGGTCCGCGGCGTCGCAAGAACTCGGCACACACCCGCGTTGATCCACGCCACGAGGAAACTCACCGCGTACTGGCCCAGCGAGGCGGCGACGATCGACACCAGGCAGCCGGCCAAGGGGTGGGCGATGAGGTACCAGGGGTAGCCGTGCCAGACGATCTCGGCGCGGAGGAACTCGAGGGCCGTCCAAAGGGCCGCGAGCGCCAGCGGGCGGGCCGCCGGCCCAAGCCGCGACAGCGGGAGGTGCGTGCCGAGCCAGACGTACAGGCCCGGGTAGAGGCAGAGGTACAGGAGCAGCACCGGCAGGCCCGCGTCGGTGATGTCGGCGATCCACCAGTGAGTGAGGGCCCAGAACGGGAGGCTGCCGAGGGCGGCCCCCAGAGCCGAGCGCCACGGGCGCGTCGTACGGTACGTCAGCAGCATGAGCGGGACCGCCGCGACCAGCGCCAGGGGCGGCAGGTGCAGGGGCGGGAACGCCGCGGCCATCAGCAGCGCGTGCAGCAGCCCGGCCTTGACGGCCGCGATGAACGGCCTGTGGTTGGTCCCTCGGCTCACGGGGCGGAGTGTACGGCGTGTTCCCTCGTGTGCGCGGTACGCTGCCGGGATGAACACCCTCCGAACCAAGGTGGCGGTATTGGCCTTCAGCGCGGCGCTGGCCGTGGGCGGTTGCGCGTCGAGTGGGGGTGGCCGGGCCGGGGCGTTGATCCCGGGTGACGGCGTGCTGCACGTGGTGCTGCTGAAACTGAAGTCACCGGGCGATGCGCCGGAGGCGGAGAAGGACGCCCGCGAATCGCTCGCCCCGATGATGCGGCGCTTCACCGCGGGGAGGGCGTTCGACCTTGGCCGTCCGGAGGTGGTGGGGGACTATGACATCGCGTTCGTGATGGAGTTCGACCGCGTGAGCGACTACCAGAGGTACCTGGACAGCGGGGCGCACCGGGCGATCCTGGCCCGCTGGAAGCCGAGGGTCGCTTCGCTCCGGGCCGTGGACGTGATCCCCTTCGACGCCCGCTGAGGCTTTTTCGTCACCGGTCACCCTGTCGTCCGCTCGTCCCCCATGAACGCCCCGACCGGCCAGGTCACGCTCGTCTTCACCGACCTGCAGGGTTCCACGGAACTCTGGGAGAAGCTGCAGGCGCGGTTCGCCGAGGCCCTCGCGGCCCACAACGCCGTCATGCGGTCGCTGATCGCCAAGCACGGCGGGTACGAGGTGAAGACCGAGGGCGACGCGTTCATGATCGCGTTCGACTCGCCCACGCGGGCGGTCCGCTTCGCGCTCGAACTGCAGGAGCGCATGGCCACCGCCATGCCCGACGACATCCGGCGCGACACCGGCGGCGCCGAACTGCTCGTCCGCATGGGCG
Source organism: Planctomycetota bacterium (assembly GCA_017303565.1). GTDB lineage: Bacteria > Planctomycetota > Phycisphaerae > Phycisphaerales > UBA1924 > JAFLCM01. Next base: position 464 of record JAFLCM010000119.1, on the reverse strand, counting down.
TCCACACCGGAGAGCCCATCTGCGAGAATGATCCCACCAACGGGCGGATGGACTACTTCGGCCCGATGGTCAACCGCTCGGCCCGGATCAGCGCCGCGGGCCACGGCGGTCAGATCCTGCTCTCTCAGGCGGTCCGCGAGGCCGCGGCGGAAGAGTTGGAGGGCGCGCTGGTCAAGGACCTGGGCGAGCACCGCCTGAAGAGCCTCTCTCGCCCCGAGCGGCTGCACCAGGCGCTGCCGTACTCCCTGGCGAGCCGCACCTACCCGCCGCTCAAGACGCTCGACCACGTAGCGACCAACCTGCCGTATCAGCCGACGACGTTTGTCGGTCGCCGGGCGGAGTGGCAGGAACTGGTTGCGATCCTCAAAGAAGGGCGAGCCGCGCTGGTGACGCTCACGGGGCCGGGCGGCACCGGCAAGACCCGACTCTCGCTCCGGGTAAGCAACGAGCTGCTCGACTACTTC
>JAFLCM010000118.1 GCA_017303565.1 Planctomycetota bacterium | reverse complement strand
AGCGCTTGTACGGGGCCGTCCGCTCTCGATCCCCGGCTCAGCCGCCCGCCGAGCCGCGCGGACCGTCACCCGCCCACACGCCGGACAGCAACCTCAACACCCACTCCAACGCCAGCCCCGCGCCCCGCGTCGAGGCCTGATCCCCACTTTTCCACGCTTCCCTCCCTCTCACTTCAGCAACCCATGCCCACCACCCCACAGAACCATGGCCGCAGCGTCGTCGTCGTTGGCGCGGGCCTCGCCGGGCTTTCCGCCGCGTGCGAACTCCAGACCCTGGGCTTCCGCGTCACCATCGTCGATCAGAACCCGCACCTGGGCGGGAAGATGAACGTGATGCGCTCGGGCGGCTTCACCTTCGACATGGGGCCGACGATCATCACCATCCCCGATGTGCTGCGGGGCATCCTCCGACGCGCGGGGCGAACCCCCGAGAGCGAGATCGACCTGATCAACCTTGATCCCCAGTGGCGCTGCTTCTTCGAGGACGGCACGATCATCAACCTCCGGCGCGAGGTCAGCGCCATGATTGCCGATCTGGAGCGACAGTTCCCCAACACCGGCGTCGGCCCCGCCTACGAGAAGTTCATCAACTACTCGAGGCGCATGCTCCGCCTGTCGCAGAAGGTCTTTTTCTACAAGGACCTCGGCGGCATGGGCGACCTGATGCGCGGGAAGCCGCCCACCGATCCGTCCCTCCTGGGCGATGTGCTCGCCATGCGGCTGCACTCGACCGTCGGCGCGACGCTCCACAAGATGATCCCCGAGCCGCACGTCCGCCAGGTGTGCGAGCACTTCCTGCAGTACGTGGGCTCATCGCCCTTCTACGCCCCCACCATCCTCACGCTGATCGCCGCGGCGCAGTCCGACCTGGGCTGCTGGTACCCCATGGGCGGCACGCGCTCGGTCGCCGGCTGCTTGGAGCGACTCCTCCGTGAGCGCGGCGCGGAGGTCATCACCGGCGCACGCGTCGCCCGGATCATCGACGAGCGCGGCGCGGCGGCGGGCGTCGAACTCAAGGACGGACGCACCATCCGCGCCGACGCCGTCGTCAGTAACTGCGACGTCCAGCGGACCCTCAGCACCCTCGTCGCCACCCCCGGGGCCCGGACCGCAGGCGCGAGCGTCCGCTCCAAGTACACCCCCGCGTGCAGCGGCGTGGTCTTCTACCTCGGCCTGAACCGCCAGTACGACCACCTCGCCCACCACTGCTTCCTGTTCAGCAAGGACTCGAAGCAGGAGTTCGCCGACATCTACGACCAGGGCATCCCCGCCCGTGACCCCACCATCTACCTCGCCGTCCCGAGCCGCACCGACCCGGCCCAGGCCCCCGCCGGCGGCGAAGCGCTGTACGCCCTCATCCACACGCCCTACCTCCGCCCCGGCCAACGCTGGGGCAATCGCGGCGACGGGCAACTTCTCGACCAGTACCGCCCCGTCATCCTGTCGAAACTCCGGCGCTTCGGCATGCCCGACATCGAGGACCGCATCGTCTTCGAAGGCCACCTCACACCGGACGACATCGACACTATGTACAACGCCGAGGGCGGCGCGATCTACGGCCTCGCCTCCCACGGGAAACTCATCGGCGGCTTCAAGCCCCGCAACCGCTCCACCGTCCTGAAGAACCTCTACCTCGCCGGCGGCAGCGTGAACCCCGGACCGGGCGTGCCCATGGTCCTGATGAGCGGCGTCACCGCGGCCCGCAGCCTCGCGGAGGACCACGGCGTGGACGTCGGCGTCATCGACGCCGCCGCCCCGGAGCACACGCTCGTGGGCGCGCGGTGATGGATGCGCAGGGTTCGAGTTTCCTCCCCGCGGCGCCGAACCCCCGGGTCGCCCGCGCGTTCGCGTGGTACACGCGCCGGCTGTTCTCCAAGCGGTTCTTCGCCGTGCGCTTGACCCCCGGCTCGCGCGGCCTGCTGTCCGGGCTCCGCGACCACCCCGGCCCCGCCATCGTCCTCATGTCCCACGCCAGCTGGTGGGACCCCATGACCGCCGTGCTGCTCAACTGCGAGTTCACCGAGGACCGCCCCACCGCCGCCCCGATGGACATCGCCATGCTCCGCCGGTTCGCGTTCTTCCGGAAACTCGGCGTCTTCGGCATCAACCCCGACGACCCCGCGAGCCTCGAGGCCATGGGCCGCTATATGCTCGACCGATTCGCCGCCGATACGCGGACGAACCTGTGGGTCACGGCCCAGGGCGAGTTCCACGACCCGAGGACGCCGGCACGCCTCCGCCCCGGCGCGGCGTGGCTCGCCGCCCGCACTCCCGGGGTGCGGGTGCTGTGCTGCGCCATCGAGTACGCCTTCTGGACCGACCAGCGCCCCGAGACCTTCATCTGCGTGCAGCCCGTTCTGCCCGCCGAGAGGACCGGCGCCCTTTCAACCGCCGACTGGCTCCGAGCCACCCAGGCGGCGATGACCGCGTGCGCCGCTACCCTCGCCGACGCTGTGATCTCGCGCGACCCCAACAGGTTTGACACCCTCCTCGGAGGAGACGGCGCCCGCGTGAACCCGCTGTTTGACCTCTGGCAACGTCTCCGGGGCCGCGGCAACGCCATCGAGGTCCGCAGCAGGCAGGCCGGACCGACCACCACGGAACCGACTTCCACTGAACCGACACTCACTGAACAGACGAGGAGCGCCGGAGCGTGATGGCCTGGGGCGGAGCGCTCATCTTCGGGCTGGCGGTCGTGGCGATCACGTTCACGATGACGCTGATCAACCTGCGGCTGTACCGGCGCCGGGTCGCGCCGGCCCCGGATGACCGGGCCGCCGTGGGGGTCTGCGTTCCCGCCCGCAACGAAGAGGCCAACATCGAAGCGTGCATCCGCTCGCTGCTGGCCTCGAGCCACCCCCGCGTCGAGGTGCTCGTCTACGACGACCAGAGCACGGACGCCACGGCCGCGATCCTCGCCCGCCTCGCCGTCGAGGACCCGCGTGTTGTGCTCGTCCCCACCCACCCGCTCCCCGAGGGGTGGAACGGCAAGCAGCACGCCTGCTGGCGGTGCGCTCAACTGGCGACCGAGCGCGGCGCGTCGTGGCTGCTGTTCACCGACGCCGACGTGCGATTCGAACCCGGCGCGATCACCGCGGCGCTGCCCCACGCCCACGCTTCGCACGCCGCCCTTGTCTCGACGTTCCCGCGCCAGGTCACCGGCTCATGGTCGGAGCACGCGGTGGTGCCGATGATCTTCTTCATCCTTTTCGGCTACCTGCCCATGCCGCGGATGCGACGGACAATGGACCCCGCGGCCAGCGCCGGGTGCGGCCAGTTCCTCTTCGCCCGCGCGGACGCCTACGCCGCCTCGGGCGGGCACGCCGGCTTCAAGGCCAGCATGCACGACGGCATCATGATGCCCCGCGCCTTCCGGCGCGCCGGGTTCAGGACCGACCTGTTCGATGGCACCGACCTCTGCCGCGTCCGCATGTACCGCGGCCTGTCGCAGACATGGCGCGGGTTCGCCAAGAACGCGTACGAGGGCCTGGGCTCCGTCGGGCTACTGGTCTTCCTCACGGTCGCCCACGCGTGCGCGCACGTGCTGCCCTGGGTGTACCTGCCGCTGGCGGCCCTGGGTGTGATCGAAGCGCGCTGGACCCCCATCGCCGCCGCCGCGATCTCGCTCACGCTGGTACAGCGCGTGCTCCTGGCCCGCGCCTTCCGCCACGACTGGCGCAGCGTGATCCTCCACCCCGTGGGCATCTTGATGATGACCATGATCCAGTGGCACTCGCTGTGGCTCAGCCTCCGCGGGGCCCGCACATGGCGGGGCCGCACGCAGGGAGCCTCGGCGACCGGCTGATCAGGCCTCGCGCCGGTCCGTGAGGAAGTGGTGCTCGAGGTACCGCGCGATGTAATCCACGATGCTGGAGGCCTCGGGGATGTCCGGGTTGCTCGTCTCGCCCATCGGCTCGAACCGCATCCCGCGGAACCGCTCCACCGCGTCCTTCACGCTCAGGCCGTGCTGCAGGCTCAGGCTGAACGCCCGGCAGAACGCCTGGCACATGCCGGAGATCGTCGAGCCTTCCTTCGACATTTTCAGGAAGATCTCGCCCGGCAGGCCGTCGTCGTGCAGGCCGATGGTCAGGTAGCCCTCGTGGTTCCCGATGCGGAACTTGTGCGTGATCGATTCACGCGTGGCGTTGAGGCTTCGACGCATCGGAAAAACCCAGTTCGAGTGAGCGGGGCTGGACGGGGATGGAAGCATAGCCTGTGGCGCCTCACACACGGGGACACGCGGAACCCGCCGCCCGACGCGGCGAGCCGGCCCGATGTATCGGCTTGCCCCGGCTGTTCCCGTTGAAACCCACGCGCCGTGACCCGGGACTCGCCCTGAACCCCCGGCCCCGACCCATACCCCCGACAACCCCCTATCGAGCGTTCACGCGTGCGGCGGCTTCGGCGCCACCGCGAGGATTGCCCGCACCAACCCCTCCGGCGGCGGAGGCGGAAGCGACGCGGCGTCGGCGCCCGAACCCAACTCACGCGTCATCTCGACCGTACGCCGGTACGAATCGATGTACCGCACGCACGACGGGCACACCGACAGGTGCTTCTCGAACTCGATGCGTGCCTCCGCGCCGAGGTCGCCCTGCACATATTCCATCAGAAAGTCGTGGATCAGTTCCTTGCACGTCATCATCACAGAGACCCTCTGGACATCACGGGGTCGAGCAACTCGCGGAGCGCCAGCCGGGCCCGATGCAACCTTGTCTTGACGGCGCTCTCGGATTCGCCGAGGGCCGCGGCGGCCTGCTCGGTCGTCATCTGTTCAATGTCGCGCAGGATCAGCACGGTGCGGTAGGCCTCGGGCAGTTCGTCGATTTTCTCGCGGACGGCGCGCCGGAGTTCTTCTCGGACCGGCGCCGCCGCCGGGCCGGACTCCCACGCCGACGCCGACTTCGCCGCGTGACCATCGGCGACGAAACGCGGCAGGATCTCCTCGATCGTCCGGCGCTGGCGTCGCTTCTCGCTCCGCAGCCGCATCAGGCACGCGTTCACCACGATCCGGTGCAGCCACGTCGAAAGCCGCGACCGCCCATCGAAATCGCCCAGGGCCTTGAACGCGGACACGAACGCGTCCTGCAGCGCGTCGGAGGCGTCCTGATCGTTGCCCATCATCCGGCGCGCCACCGCGAACAGCCGCGGCGAGAGGTCCCGCACCAGCGATTCGAACGCCGCCGCGTCGCCACGCTTGAGCCTCGCCAGCAAGGCTGCGTCACCGGGCTCGGCCACGGGCGGTGGGATTTCGTTGGCCGTCATTTGCATGATGGTACGTCGAAAGAAAACCGGCGACGCCCTTTCAGGGGCGTCGCCGGGTGAGATGCCGGGAGTCACCGCGGGGTGACAGACAAACCGGGTGGTTACGAGCAGGTCGAGCCGAAGGCGGCCAGCAGGATCAAGAGGTCCAGCGTGTCGGTGGTGCCGTCACCGTTGAAATCGCCGCCCGCGCTGCCCTCGGCGATGTCGCCGAAGCCGGCGAGCAGGGCCAGAAGGTCGAGGGTGTTGATCTGCCCGTCGCCGTTGGAGTCGCCGACGCACTGGGTGCCGTTCATGCCGACGCTGTCAACGAACCAGTCGTCGAAGGCGCCGGCGGTGGCGGTGCAGCGGATACGGAGCTGGAAGTTGCCGTGCACGCCGTTGGCGGGGACGGGCAGGTCGACCAGCGTGTAGGTGGTGCCGTCGGGCAGCGTGCCCAGGTGGGTCTGGAGGTTCTGGAACGCGCCGCCCGCGTCGGTGTAGTCGATGAAGAGGTTGTCGCCCGAGTCGGGGGACTCGCCGCCGCCGCGGACCTGATAGGCATAGGTGATGCGCTGATTGACGTACGCGCCCATGTTGATGCTGCGCGACACGATGACGTCGCCGGTGGCGGTCGGGTTCCCGTTGAATCGGGCCGAGTTGGGCTCCGTCGGCTCGGCGATGCCGACGCCGTCGATCGTCGCGTTGCCGGTCGAGACCCACTTGGCGGAATCGAAGGTGGTGGTCGGGAACTCGTCGCGGAACGGCAAGCCGCCGCCGCTGGTCGCGGTCACGGTGAAGGCCATGTTCGCGATGTTCGAGTCGCCGCCGTCGGGGGCGACGCCGCCGTCATTGACCTTGAAGGTGAACGCGTCCGGGCCGGTGTAGCCGGGGAAGGGCTTGTAGCGGACGTTGACGCCGGCCGGGTTGTACGGGGCCGAAGCGATGTTCTGGCCGGTCCCGAGGTCCTCGAGCAGGCCGTTGGTCGGAAGGCTCAGGATGGTGTAGGTCAGCGGGCCGGGAAGGCCGTCGTCGCTCGCGGTCAGGACCACGTTCTTGCCGAGGTTGATCGAGGTGCTGAAGTTGCCGCCGGCGGCGAAGGGCGGACGCGGGCCGCAGGAGGGATACTCGCTCAGGTCGGACGCGCCGAAGTCAGGGCTCTGGCTCGTCGAGCCGGAGATGCCGGCCAGGCCATCCACCGCGGCGAGATTCAGGTACACGATCTCGATCCGCCCGTCGAAGTACATGCTGATCTGGAAGGTGTTCTGATTGCCGCCGTTGTGCTCAGTGACGTTGAGATAGGTCACCACCAGGCGGTCGGCGAGCTGCTTGTACGACACCTGGCCGGCCTGCGTCGGGTTCAGGTCGTCGAACAGGGCCGAGACGCGGGGACGGTTGAAGTGGGCGGCGTACGACTCACCCAGGGCCGTGTCGCCGGTGGTGAAGGTGAGGTAGCCGTTGGAGCCGACGAAGACGCTCGAGTAGGACACGCCGTAGAGCTTCACCGTCGCCCCGCCGGTGAGGGCGACGCTGACGTTGGAATCGTCGGTGAGCGTGAGCGCCGTGCCGCCGGCGGGGTCAACCGGCAGGCTGAACGCCGGGGTGACGCACAGGTTGTACTGGCTCACGGAGGCGTCGGGCGTCCACAGCAGCGACAGGTTGTCGAGGTCGTTGCCGGTGGTGAACAGTTCGGTGAAGAAGTCGGGCACGACGAGGGTGGTGAACCCGTAGCACGCGCCGCCGTTGTTGTCGCTGCCGGAGTTGTTGGCGTCGTCGCTGGCCGAGACGTCGAACAGGTACGCCGTGGAGGGCGTCAGGCTGGCGATGTTGAAGGTGTGGGTGGTGCCGCGCGGAGAGGAGAGCGTCTGAGACGCCACGCCGCAGGACGTGCCCACTCGCAGCGTGCCGCGGGCCGGCTCGTTGGTGGTGAAAGTCACCGTTGCGCCGCGGGGCAGGATGTTGCTGACCGTCACGCCGGAGATGACCGGGCCCACACAGTCCACGCCGGCGTTCGACGTGACCGTGGCGGGGCTGCCCGAGCCGCTGTCGGCGTCCTGATAGGTCAGCGTCACGGTGTCGCCGTTGGCGACCGCGAGCGTCCCGCCCAGGCTGATCGAGCCGCGGAAGTCCGCCGCCTCGGGGGCGATCTCCGTCAGCACGACGTTGACGCCCGAGGGGTTGGAGGTCGAAGAAACGTTGACGGT
>JAFLCM010000117.1 GCA_017303565.1 Planctomycetota bacterium | reverse complement strand
GGAGCGACTGGGGTGCGCAGAGATGGCGGCGCACACGATCGTTGGCGAGCGTCCTTCACGCGCGGAAGCGGTGGCGGGCGTGTTGGACGCGATGGCGGAAGCGCGGCGCACCGCCCCCAGCGTGTTCCACCAGGTGCTGGCGGTCGAGCGGGCGGCGCTGCGGCTGTGGATGATCCGATTCGGGGAGGTGCTGCCGTGATTGCCCGTCGCGTTGTTCACGGCGTGCTGGCTTGCCTGGCGGTGCTGGTCGCGGCTGCGTCAGCGCCGTCGCGGGTCGAACCGGCACCGTCGGCTTCGCCACCGGCGTTCAGCCCTGAACCGTTGGCTCGGCTGGAAGGGTTGTCGCCGCAGAACCCGCGGGCGTACTTCCTTCTGGCGGAGGAGTTTTTGGAGCGGGCGGGCGCGCCGGGGCCTCGTTCGGCGAGCGATCGGACGACGGCGCGGACGCTGCTTTTGCTCGCGGCCGACCTGTCGTCCAAGGCGGGCGATCCTGAGCGGACTGCGCCCAGCGCCCTGTTGGCGTTGGCGGCGCTGGCTCAGACTCCTGATGAGCGGCAGTGGCTGGAGGCGGTCGCGAACGCCGCCGATGCGCAGCGCAGCACGGTGCGGTGGGGAAGTTCGGCAAAGTCCCGGACGGCGGCGGACGCGGCGCTCAACCTCGCGGTGGCTCTGGGGCGGTACCGGGCAGGGGACTACCGGCGCTCCCGCGACCTTTTGCGAAAGCTCGCCGACCCGGCGGCGGTTCTCGCGGGAGCAGGCTTCGACGCGAAGCGGGCGACCGAGATGATCGATCAGGTCAGCGCCGAGGTGACGGCGCCGGCGGCATGTCCCCGATGCAGGGGCGAGCGTGTGCTCAAGGGCGTGCAGGACGGGAAGGCGACGGCGGAGCTGTGCCCGCACTGCCGCGGCAACCCCGCGCCGACGCCCGCGCTGACCGCCGAGCGTTTCAACGAACTGCTGCGGGCCGAGGCGCTGCTGCTGGAAGCGCGCCCGACGACGTGGTCGGCGCAGGCGCGGATCGACGGCGCGGCTCCGCTGCGCGATGTCGATGTCTCGAGCGCCGCCGCGTTTTACAAGGTCGACCTGTCGGCGAGTCTGTTCCGCGGCGGGCGTTGGACAGCCCCTTGATCGGTGATCAGCCGCGGGCGAGTGGTTTCCAGGGGAATCCCGGCGGGATGAGCGCGTCGGCGCCGTTGAGCCACCCCACGAGGAACTCGTACGCGTCGACGAGGCGCGGGCCGGGGCGGTTGAACATCTGGTTGCCGTCGACGAGCGCGACGCGGCCGTTCTTCACGGCGCGGAGGCCCTTCCACCAGGACTGATTCGAGAGGGTGGCGGCTTCTGCCTCGACGGCGCGGAGGCTCAGCCCGCAGGGGCAGACAATGATCGCGTCGGGGTCCGCGGCGGAGATGTCTTCCGGGCGGACGCGGCGGCCCGGGGGGGCCATGCGGTGGGCCATCTGCCCGCCCGCCCCCGCCCCCGCCCCCGCCATCGCGGTGGTGGGGTTGAGCGGGTGATCGGCCCCGGCCCTCTCGATCAGTTGGGCGGTCCAGTGCCCCGCGGCGTAGGGCGGGTCGGTCCATTCCAGGAAAACCACCCGTTCACGGGCGGCGAACCCGTTGACGTGATCGGACGCGCGGAAGAAGCGCTCGCGGAGGGCGATGAGGGTCTCCCGTGCCCTGGCCTGAAGATTCAGGGCGGCACCGATGCGGGTGATGTCGTCGAGGACGTCCTCGAAGGTCGCGGGATTCAGGGTGACCACCCGCGCTGGGGACTCAAGTGACCGGGCGGTGGCCTCGACCGAGGGCAGGTCGATCGAGCAGACTGAACAAAGGCTCTGGGTGACGATCAGGTCCGGGCGGAGTTCACGCAGCCGCTGGGTATCCAGCAGGTACAACGACTGGCCCTGCGAAACGGCGGCGGCAACCCGGGCGTCGATCTCGCCCGCCGAACCGCCCCGGAAGCTCGCCGCGGTCAGTACGGGCAGGTTGGAGAGTTCTTCCGGATAATCGCACTCGTGGGAGCGGGCGACCAGCAGGTGTCCCGCCCCCAGAAGGGCGATGATTTCCGTCGCGGATGGAACCAGACTGACGATTCTCATGGTGTGGATTGTCCCCGGGCGGGCGGTTTCGTGCCGCGCCGGGCGGGGGAACCGCCCCCCCGGTATCTTTGTCCGGGTCCGGAAACAACCGCCCCGGGGGGCTTCCCCGGCGGCACCGGCAAGGACGCCAGACGCAGAGGCCTTGAACGCATGACCCGCCGACACGCCGACCCCGCCAACCCGAGTCCCCCCGCCTCTCTCGGGGCCCGTGTGGCCGTTGGGACCGCTCCGGCGCTCGTTCGCCGAGGGGCGGTGATGGCGCTGGGGGTTTCGGGCGTTCTGATGGCGGCGAGCGCGGGGTCGGCGTGGCCGATGCCGCTTTGGCTGCTGGCACAGGACCAGGGCACGGGCGCGACGGGTTCGCCCCCGCCGGCATCGGGGCCGGGCACGCCCGAGACCGACGACCTGCGCCGCAAGCGCGAGGAGATGGCGCGGAAACTGGAGGAACTCCGGAAGGTTCGCGAGGACGAGGCGGCGCGGCAACGCCAGCAGAACCAGCAGGTGGGCGGGGCGCCGGCGGTGCCGCCTCAGCCGGGCGTGCCTCAGCCGGGGGTGGTGGTCGCTCAGCCCGCTCCCGGGCCGAACGGGATGGGCAACGGGGACCAAGGCAACGGCGATCAGGGCGCGGGGCAGAACGGCAACGTGGCCCGAGGCGAGTTGATCGCCCCCGGCGACGCGGAGTTGCCCGAGGTCCACATCGATCCCAATACCCCCTTGAGCCTCGACTTCACCGACCCGGTGGACCTGATGGAGTTCGTGGGTTGGGTGAGCAAGACGCTGAAGATCAACATCCTGTCGGATGAAGGCCTGACCGGTCGGCGCGTGGTGTTCCGGGCCCCGGTGAAGATCATGCCCGCCGACCTGCTTCGGCTGCTGGGGCGGCTGATCGAGGACCAGGACTTTGTGTTCAGCAAGGACCCCTTGGGGTTCTACACGATCAAGCCGACGTCGAAGGTGCCGATCGTCATTGGCGGTCTGGACGGCGAACTGGCGACCACTCGGGTGATCCCGACGCCGATGATCCGCCCGAGCACGATGCAGCAGGCGGTGAACTCGGCGATGGGAGGGGCGGGCGGTCAGCCGTCGGGCATCCGGATCACGCCGGTGGATGACATCGGCGTGCTGATCGTCACCGGCTCGCCGGGCACGCTCGACACGGTGGACCTGCTCGTCAAGACGATCTCCGATGAACTGGCGATGCAGAAGCTGCACCGGTTCCCGCTCTTGCACGTGGCGGCGGACTTCGCGCTCAACCGGGTGCTGACGCTCAACGGCAAGGTGTCGCCGCAGTTCGGGCAGGGGCAGCAGATCCCGCAGGGCGTGCCCAGCGCCGGCGGGGTGAGTGGAGCGCTGACGCACCTCGACTCGCGGCTGTTCATCGACCCCGGCAACGCCATCATCTTCCGCGGGACCGACGACGAGGCGAGGCTGGTTGAGGAACTGATCCGGCTCGTGGACGTGGTGAACAGCCTGATCGCCAGGCGATACGTCAGCGGGTCGGTCACGGCGGAGGTGGCGAAGGCGGGCGAGAAGATGGGGCTGGGCCCGGCGTCGGAGACGTCGAGCACCTCGGGCTTCGGCTCGTTCAACTCGGGATTTACCGGGAACCGTCAGAACTTCGGTCAGGCGGGGCAGTTCGGGCAGGGGAGTGGCTCCGAGGCGTCGGGCAGCGGCTTCACTGTGGATGTCGAGCGCGGCTCGATCATCTACTACGGCACCGAGGCGCAGCACGAGGTGGTGGCGCAACTGGTCAAGGATTTCACGGAGCTTGCGCTGAGCGAGGACGTGGAGATCCGCGCGTACAAGCTGCTGTACGCGAAGGCGAAAGAGACCGCGGAGGTGCTGAACGACCTGCTCCGAAACCCGCGAGATCGAACTTCGAACTCTTCGTTCCTTCCGCGGAGCGGCAACCGGGGAACGTCCAGCCCGCTGGTGACGCCGCGCGAGGAGGCCGCTCCGGCCGCGCCCGCCGTGGGCGGGGAGGACTCGACCACGCTCACCGCGACCGATCAGGACACGGTGATCGTGGCGGACGAGGGGCGGAACCAGATCCTGATCAAGGCCTCGGGGCGGCAGCAGCGCGAGTTCGCGCGGATCCTGAAGAAGCTCGACGAGCGCCAGCCCCAGGTGTACATCGAGGCGAAGATCGTGGCGGTGCGGCTGGACAACACGTTCACCTACCGATCGGACCTGCAGATCGACGCCGACGCGTTCCAGTTCCTGTCGTCGTTCGGCCTGACGGCCCCGGCGACGAACGCGATTTTCAACGACCGGCGCAACGTGGTGAACCCCGGCACGGGCGTGTCGGGCGTGACGGCGGCGCTGCTGAATCAGGACCGGGTGCTGGGCGTGATCCAGGCGCTTCAGGTGGTGGGGGACGCGCGGATCGTCTCGACGCCGCGCATCCTCGTGAACGACAACGAGGAGGCCACGCAGAAGAGCGTCCGTGAGGAGCCTTTCGCCGCGACGAGCCAGACCTCCGGCAACCCGACGATCACCAGCCAGGGCGGCACGGCGACGGCGGGCACGAGCCTGACGGTCACGCCCACGATCAGCCAGAACGGCGACATCGTGCTCGAGTACGCGATCGAACTCTCCAACTTCGACCGCTCGGCGACCACCAACCCCAACCTGCAGCCGCCCAAGCAGACCGAGAACTACGAGAGCAAGGTCACGGTGCCGTCGGATTCGACGATCGTGGTGGGCGGGTTCACGTTCGAATCGAAGCAGAGCACCGAGAACAAGGTGCCGTTCCTGGGCGACATCCCCGTCGTCGGGCTGCTGTTCAAGAGCATCGGTGAGGTGACGAACCGGACGACCATCTTCGTGTTCATCACGCCGCGGGTGCTGTCGGACCCGACGGGTGCCGACCTGCGGATTCTCTCGGAGGGTCCGGCCCGGGAGATGAAGATCGAGCTGGTGACGCCCGACCTCATGCCGGAAGTGGTGTCGATCAGCCCGCGGTCGCTTTCGCTTCCGGCGCTGCAGCCGGGGGCTGATGCGGGCTCGCCGGTGATCGACTCGAAGCCGACGACGCGGCGTGTGCCGCCGGGTGCGTCGCCGGAGACCGACCCTGCGGTTTCCCCCGCCCCGGCACCGGCGCCCGAGGTGATGCCCGGCGCCGCCGCTTCCCCGGAACTTGAAGCGGCGCCCGCGTCGCAGGAGCCCGCCGGAGGGGCCAATGGCGACGCCTGAGTCCAAGAACGGGAGCGCGAAGGGCGCACCGCCCGAGGGCGACGACCCGCGCCGCGCCGAGAAGGTGGCGACGCTGTTCGCGCCGATCGGGCTGCGGGCCGATCAGGCGGCGCGGCTGCACGACACGCCGGGGGCTGCCGAAGACCCGTGGGACGTTTTGCTGTCGACGAGCGCGACCGACGAGCACGCGGGGCTTGAGGCGCTGGCGCGCTCGTACGGGCTGGCGTTCGAGGTCGAGCCCCGCGCCCACGAGTCCGCGGAGAAGTTCTACGCGAGCGTGCCGCCGGCGGCGGCGCGCCGGCACCAGATCGCGGGGCTGCGCAGTGACGGGCACACGATGACCGTGGCGACGAGCCAGCCGATGCAGCCGCACGCCTTCGCGCTGGTCGAGCGGCTGGTGGGCATGCCGCTGGAGGTCGTGCTGGCGCCTCGGGCGGCGGTGGGGAACCTGATCAACCGCGGCTACGAGGCCAAGCAGGACCTGGTGACCGAGATTGTCGAGGACTTGCCCCTCGACGAGCGGGAACTGGAGAACGCGGCGAGCAGCCTGGCGCAGGCGACGGATCTCCTGCAACTCGCGCGGCAGACGCCGGTGATCCGCCTCGTGAACATGATCTTGTTCGAGGCGCTGCGCCGGCGTGCGAGCGACATCCACATCCAGCCGCTGGAGAACCGGCTGGTGATCCGCTTCCGCATCGACGGGATGCTCGTCGACGCCTTCAGCCCGCCGATGACCCTCGCCCCCGCGATCACCAGCCGCATCAAGGTGATGGCGGAACTCGACATCGCCAACCGCCACAGCCCGCAGGACGGCCAGACCACCGTGCGCATCGGCACACGCAAGATCGACATCCGATTGTCGTGCGTGCCGACGATCTACGGCGAGCGGCTGGTGCTGCGCCTGCTCGACCAGAGCCAGACGAAACTCTCGCTCGACTCGCTGGGCATGGCCCAGCCCATGCAGCAGCAACTGGTGTCGCTGATCGACCGCCCCAACGGGATGGTGCTGGTGACCGGTCCGACCGGCAGCGGCAAAACGACGACGCTGTACGCGGCGATGGAGAAGATCGACCGCGCCTCGCGCAACGTGATGACGATCGAGGACCCGGTGGAGTACCACCTCGAGGGGATCGCGCAGGTGCAGGTGAACGTCAAGCGCGGCGTGACCTTCGCCGCCGGGCTGCGGAGCCTGCTGCGCCAGGACCCGGACGTGATCCTGGTCGGCGAGGTCCGCGACGCGGAGACGGCGCAGCTCGCGGTGCAGGCGTCGTTGACGGGGCACCTGGTGCTCGCGACGCTGCACACGAACGACGCGCCCAGCGCCATCAGCCGTCTGCAGGACATCGGCATCGAGCCGTACCTGATCGCGTCGTCGCTGCTGGCGGTCCTGGCCCAGCGGCTGACGCGCCGGACTTGCGCGGTGTGCTCGGGGAGGGGGCAGGCGCCGCTCGCGAACGCGCCGTCGATCATCGCCCGGTGCGAGCGGTGCTTCGGCTCCGGCTTCTCGGGTCGGCTGGCGATCTACGAGATCATGCCGGTGACCGACGACATCCGCCAGCAGACGATGGTGACCGCCGACGCCGTGGCCCTGCGGGCGCTCGCCGTCAAGCAGGGCATGAAGACGATGTGGGACGACGGGCACGAGAAAGTGGCCCGCGGCCTGACGACCGAGACCGAACTGAGGCGCGTGCTCGCGTAGGTGCGATCCGCACCGTGCGAAGCGTGAAAGAACCGGATCCCGCTCAACCGCCGTGTCCACACTCCAGACCTATCTCTTCCGAGCCATGACCCCCGGGGGCGCGACGCGCTTCGGGGTGCGCTCGGCGCCGGACCCGACGGCCCTGTCGGACGACCTGAAGCGCGAGCAGCTCCTGATGCTGCGGGCGTGGAAACTCCCCCTGGGCCCCGCGCCCGAGAACCGCCTGCCCCTGAAGGACGAGGTGGCGCTGAACGAGCAACTCGGCACGCTCCTCTCGCGCGGTGTGCCGCTGACCGAGGCCCTTGAGGTCGCGGCGAGCGTGGTGTCGAAGAACTCGCGGCTGACGGTCGAGAAACTCCGCGAGGCGGTGGCGTCGGGCGCGAGTTTCTCCCTCGCCTGCGAGCGGCTGGGCGGGTTCGACCCCGTCTCGATCGCGGTGTACCGCTCGGCCGAGCGCACCGGCGACCTGGCGAACGCGGCCAAGCGGCTGGCGGCGGCGGCG
>JAFLCM010000116.1 GCA_017303565.1 Planctomycetota bacterium | reverse complement strand
GCCAACGCCGGGATCGGCTCCTTCGCCAGGACCGGCGTCGTACCCAGCCGGCACAGGATCGGCAGCGCGAACGCCGCGGTCTTGCCCGTTCCCGTCTGCGCGCACCCCAACAGGTCCGACCCCGACAGGACGTGCGGGATCGCCTGCGCCTGGATCGGCGTCGGCGTCTCATAGCCCTCATCGTGAACGGCGCGCAGCACGGGCTCGGACAGTTTCAGTTCGTCGAATCGCATGAAGTCTCCAATGGTCATTCGCGTCCACCGACGGGGCCTGCGCGTCTCGCGCTCGGCTCACGTCGATGCCGATGGACCCGGCCCTCACGGCTCTCCGCCGGCACACGCGGGCGAGAGCAGCGGGGGACAGCAGCCGCCGGGAACGGTGTTCCCTCGTCCGGCTTGCGTTTCCGGTGTTCCGGGTGTTCCGGGTGTTCCGGGGGCCCGGGGGTCCGGTTGTCCGCGGAGCCTCACCTGTGGCACGGGCCTGCTGGCACGCTCCAGCCCTCGCGAACAACGCGGGGAGAGAGGGACCGGACGACCTTCCCCATCTCAAACGGGAAAGACCGCGCTCCGATCGGTTGCAGCAGGTTGGGTTGAATCCCGGCCTGGCCACGGGGCTCTGCGGGGCCGTGGACAGCAAGAGTGTAGTCGGTCCGATCGTCGAAGGAAACAAGCGCTTCCGACGTGGCAGAACCGCGACATTATTGGACGGTGACTCCATCGACTGGAATTCGCTTGGACACCCGCCCCGTTCGGGGTATCTTCAATAAGCATGCACAGGGCCGCCCGAGACTCGGGCGACTCATCCAACCGAGTCCAGACACCGGCGATCGCCGGTCGAGTCACGCATTTCCAAAGCATAGAGGAGAAAGTCCATGCCCGTCTCGAAGCAGTTTGTTTGTGGTGTCGGTGTCGCGGGCCTCCTTGCGCTCGCCGCCGGCGCTTCCGCCGTCCCGGTCACCTCATGGTCCTTCGACGGCGCCAGCCTTCAGCACGTGCGCAACGACGACGGCACCTTCTGGGCCCCCTATGACACCACCGGCAACCCCGACCTCGACGCCGACGTCACCGGGCAGGCGTTCGGTAACGGCATGAAGCTGTTCTCCTCCACCGAGAACAACCGCACCTTCCGCGTCGACGCCAACTCGTACATCCCCACGCCGACCGAGCCGGTCACGGGCGAGGTCTTCCGCGGCAACCGCCTCGTCATGTCAGGCACCGCCACCATCGACGGCACCCAGTGGGACCACCCCGACGACACCATCCGCACCCACTTCTTCTTCGGCTTCGGCTTCTCCGGCGGCACCGCCGAGATCTACAAGGTCGGCACCTCGTTCCTCGTCGCCAACGCCAACGGTGATTTCCTCACCGGCGTCGGCTCGGGTACCGGCTTCGGCCCGATCACCGAGCCCGGCGGCTACGGCTACGAGTTCAACTTCGTCGATCGCTTCGGCGCCGACATCTCCACCGGCGTCACCATCTACTGGTCCGTCGAGATCTACTTCGACTGGGCCGGCTACAACGACGCCGACGACTTCCAGTTCTTCATCCCCGAGAACTCGATCGACCTGATCGCCGAGCGCGTCCCGGCCCCTTCCGCCGCGGGCCTGCTCGCGTTCGCGGGTCTCGCCGCCTCGCGCCGCCGGCGCTGAAGCGTCCTGAGCAAGAAGCAAAGGCCCCGAGCGACCCGCCCGGGGCCTTTTTCATTGGCCGAAGAAGCGCTCGCTCAGCACCCTTCGCTCGTGCAGCGCGAGGACCGGCGCCGGGCCGAAGCCGCCGCGAACGCGAGCAGAACGCCCGTCGCCCCCGTCGCCCCCGGAGAGGGGATGTTCGTCACGTCCGCCAGCGTGTCGCCCACCCGCACCTCGTCGAACACCGTCTGGCCCGACGCGACACCGGTCAGCGCCACCCCGCGCAGCGCCGTCGTGTTCGCCAGCGTGAGCGACGCCTTGACGCTCAGGTCCTGGGCCGTCGGGTTGATGTACAGGTCCGCGCGGTACGTGGTACCCAGCGGCACCACCCGCACCACCACGAGCGCCGTGTTCCCCACCGACACCGCGGCGGGCGACGCGCTGAACGCTCCGATGTTCCCGAGCGTCGTCTCCGCCAGCAGCACGGGCGAGTTCGCCGCCCCGAAGGAGATCGCCACGCCCAGCGTCGTCTCCGAACCGGTCGGACCCACGAACTGGATCGCGCCGCCCGAGCCGCTCGACAGACGGTTGACGAGGAACGACGCCCAGAACCCCGTGGTCCCGGGGTTGATGTCCGAGCCGAAGTACCGCAGCGCCGCCGCGGCCCCCATCGACACCGCGTTGCCCGACGATGACGCCTGCGGGTGCGTCAGCCCCGGGCCGAAGATGGACTGGTTCGCGCTCGCGGAACTCCAGGGGATCGACCACCCGGAACCCCCCGCCTTCCCGTGGAGCGACTCGCCCCGGGTGTAGTCGAACGGCTCCGAGGAGAGCAGCCCCGCCCCCGCGTCCGGTGCCAGCAGCGCCACGGGCAGGATCGAGCCAAGAACAACTCCGACCGGGGTGCGGCTTCGCATGGCGACTCCTGGTGCCGCGCTGCGCGATGACGCCCAGCGCGGCGGTGGATTCCTGTGGTCCGGGCGCTGTGCGTCGCCCGCTTCAGGGAAACTACACCGACACCCCACGCCGGGCAAGGGATTTCCGTCCGGATCGCCCGCGACTTTCGGATCTTCGTGGGGCCGAGCCGTCGCCGGCCGTCACGGGCACGGGTTTCCGAACTGGCCCAGGAAGGTCACCAGGTCGTTGGTGTCCACCAGCCCGTCGCCGTTGAAGTCCGCGATGCACTCGGTTCCGGGGGGCGGCTCGATGAGCGCCGCCGTGAGCGCGTACCGACCGATCGCCGAGGCGTTGAAGCCCTTGACGCGGAGGAAGTAGCGCCCGTCCTTGGTGGCGCGGTAGCGCACCGCCGAGCCCCGGTTGTTGCCCAGCTGGTCCGTGCCCGCGTCGTCGTTGCTCACGAGCACGGTGGCCCCGTTGGTGCCGATCAAGTCGAGCACGGTGTCGGGGGTGCTCAGGTCGTTGGGGAAGCCCTCGCACGGGGTGGTGACCGCCGCGAGGATCTGCCCGCGCTTCATCTCGACGCCGAAATAGTCCACATCCGTGCCGCTCGCGATCACGGCGGTGCCGATCTTCGGCCCGCCGAGGTTCAGACCCAGCATGATCGCGGTGGCCGGGCCGTCGTTGGACCCCTGCTCCACGAACTCGCCGTTGTCGCCGGTGTAGACCGAGACGAGGACCGCGTACCCGCCCGTCTGCGGGGAGTTGACCCGCACCTTGATGTTCGTGTCGGAGAACGGGCGTGCCCGCGCGACCGATCCGCCGCTGTTGGGCGCGCTCCCGCTCTGGTCGGTGCCGCCGGTGGAAGTGATCACGTACTGCACCGACCCGTCGAAGTTCTCGAGCCTCATCGCCGTCACCGGGTTCACAAACGGCCCGAGCGGCTGCGAGGCGAGCGGGATCGTCATCGCGGTGATGTAGGTCGCCGCGGGCATGCGGATGCCGAAGTAGTCCACGGCGTCGCCGGCGCCGACGGTCGCGAGGCCGATGATGGCGCGGCTCTGGTCGGCCTTCAGGTTGTACGAAGCGCCCGCGGAGATGTCGTTCGTCGGGTCGCTGTCGACGAGCACGCCGCCGCCGACGATTGACTGGGCCGGGGCGCCGGGCGTGAGCGAAAGCAACGCGATCGCGCCCGCACGGCGCGCGGTGGTGAGATTCAACATCGAAGGCTCTCCGGGTTTGGCGGTGCCGGGCGGCATCCCGCCCGCGCCTCCCCATGCGACGAACGCACTTGTCCCGGCCAGCGAATCGCGCGCAAAGACACGATCCGGCGTGTCTCAGGATCCGCGTAAGCGGTTGCATCCCGCGTCTGATCGGTTCTCGTTCGCTTGTTTCCCCAGGCCGGCCCGTTACAATGTAAACCGCTTTACTTCCGCGGGATACGCCCGATTTTCCTCCGCGCCTCCCCGACGAGCCGCGCGGCAACCGTCACTACACAACCCTCTGGAGAGAGACCCATGACCGTCCGTTCCGCTGTCGTTGTCGCCGCTCTTGGCGCCGCCTGCTCCCTCGCCCCGACCGCCTCCGCCCAGTGCGTGAGCGTCAACGGCCGCGTCGACCGCGCCGTCGAGGGATGGACCCTGCTCACCGAGGCCGCCAACTGCGTCCCCTCGATCGGCGGCTCCGCTTCCTCGTCCGACGCCGTCGCCGAGTCCTCCGGCTTCAACTGGTGGGACGGCATCAACAGTGTCAACGTCCCCATGAACGACAACCGCGGCGACATTATCCAACTCTTCTGGTACGCCGACAGCCAGTACCTCTACCTCGCCTGCACCGGCCCGACGCTTCCTTTCAACAGCTTCACCGACAACGGCCCAAAGGCATCGAACGACCAGGGCGACCTCTACATCGTCCTCGACGCCTCGCTCAACAGCGGCACCGACCCGATCGTCAACACCCCCGCCGTCGGCTCCACCCAGTGCTTCGGCTTCCGCGCCGTCGACTTCTCCAACACCTTTGGCTTCTCGCCCAGCCACGTCTTCGCCGTGCAGTTCGTCGACAACGGCAACGGCGGCGGCGGGCGCGCCAAGTTCGAGTCCCTCAGCCCCTACAGCGCCACCCCCGACATCCCCCAGCAGAACGAGACCGCCGGCATCCTCTGGCACGCCACCCTCAACAGCAGCGCCGCCTACGACACCCGCAACCAGAACGCCGGCGAGTTCGAGGTCCGCATCCCGTGGTCCAGCCTGGGCTTCCCCGGGCGCCCCGGCCCCGGCTTCCAGATCGGCCTCGCCGCCTTCACCGCCCAGAACTTCGCCTCTTCGGACGCCTACGACTCCGCCCCCGGCATCGGCAACGGGACCTTCTTCGAGCAGATCGGCGACTGCCCGGGCGACCAGGACGCCGGCCCCAGCGGCACCCTCGGCGCCTGCGACGCCGGCTCCTTCGGCGCTTCCCAGCCCGGCGCCAACTTCGTCGCCTCCCTCACCTTCCAGCAGGCCTTCGTCGGCCCGCAGGACGAGGTCGACACCATCGCCGCCCACTTCCGCTTCGTCCCCACCCCGATCTGCCAGGGCGACCTCGACTTCAACGGCGTCACCAACACCGCCGACCTCGTCCTGTTCCTCGGCGCGTTCGGGACCAACGTCCCCCCGAACACGCTGGGCGACTCCGACTGCAACGGCGTCGTCAACACCCTCGATCTGACCGCCTTCCTCGGCGCGTTCGGCTGCGGGGCCTGAGGCCCGCCGCCGCTCTTCGGAACAGCCCCCGGGCCACGCGTACACTCCGCGCATGCCCGCCACGTTCCAGCGCGAAACCCTCGACAACGGCCTGTCCATCATCGCCGAAACCGACCCCGCCGCGCACACCGCCGCCGCGGGGTTTTTCGTGCGCACCGGCGCCCGCGACGAGCGCCCCGAGGTGATGGGCGTCTCGCACTTCCTCGAGCACATGATGTTCAAGGGCACGGCCCGCCGCTCCGCCGACGACGTCAACCGCGAGTTCGATGAGATCGGCGCCAACTACAACGCCTACACGTCGGGCGAACTCACCTGCTTCTACGCCTCCACTTTGCCCGAGCACTTCGAGCGCTCCGTCGACATCCTCGGAGACATCCTCCGCCCCGCGCTCCGCCAGGCCGACTTCGACACCGAGAAGGGCGTGATCCTCGAAGAGATCGCCATGTACAAGGACAACCCCTTCTGGGTGCTGTACGAGAAGGCGATGGAGCAGTACTTCGGCTCCCACCCCCTGGCCCACCGCGTGCTCGGGACCGACGACACGATCAAGGCGCTGCAGCGCGACCAGATGCAGACGTACTTCGACGCCCGCTACAGCGCCGACAACACCGTGGTCGCTCTCGCCGGGCGCGTTGATTTCCGGCGGGCCGTCGAGCAGGTCAAGGCCCTCTGCGGCAGGTGGTCCAACACGGGCGCCGCCCGCGACAGCGCCGCCCCGCCCACCCGCGAGGCGTCGTTCACGCTCAAGGACGCGAAGGTCAACCGCGCGTACCTCCTCATGATCACCCCGGGGCCCAGCAGCACCGACCCGCGCCGTTACGCCGCCAGCATGCTCGGGCAGGTCCTGGGCGGGGGTGACAACAGCCGCCTCCACTGGGCCCTCGTCGAGCCCGGCACCGCCGAGGAAGCCGTCGCCGCCTACGACCCCCGCGACGGCTGCGGCGACTACTACGTGTACGCCTCCTGCGACCCCGAGCGCGCCGACGAGGTCTGGTCCGTCGTTGAGGCCCAAATCGACGGCCTCGTCGCTTCGCTCAAGCCCGACGACCTCGAACGCCTCCGCAACAAGCTCGCCACCAGCGTCACCCTCGCCGGCGAGCGCCCCGCCGGGCGCATGCAGCGCCTCGGACGCCTGTGGACCTACGAGCGCGCCTACCGGCCGCTCGAAGAGGAACTCACCGCCATCAACGCGGTGACGCTCGACGATCTCCGCGCCGTGTACGCCGCGTTCCCCTTCCGCCCGCGCACGGTGGGGCGGATGCTCCCGGCCTGATCGTGCCCTACGCGGGGGCCTCTTCCCGGGCCTTCCAGCCGTAGGTGTGGTACGCCAAATCGAACGAGCCGTCGTCGAACAGGTCGATCGTGCTGTAGCCCTCGTCGCAGCGCTTGTGCCGACCCTTCCACCACGCGCCGCACACCGCGCCGGCGCACACATACGTCACGCCGTCGTACCCCAGCGTCTCCCGCTCGTGGAGGTGTCCGGCCACCGCCAGTTTCACGGCGGGGTGCTTCAGGAACAGGTCGCGCAACTCCCGGGCGTCCGCGTGCATCAGGCTCGTGCTCACCGTCATCGGTCGCGGCGGCGCTGGAGAGAGGGCGGCCGCCACCGACACGATCGGCACGTGCGAGCACAGCATCACCCACCGGTCCTTCGGCGTGTCCGCCAGCGTCCGCTTCAGCCAGTCGAACTGCTCCGGCTCCAGGAACGCCTCGTACCCGATCGACCCTGCCTCGCGCGAAGGGCGCACGCTGTCCAGCACGATGACTCGCCACGCCCCCGGCCCCGCGCCCACGTCAAAGTGGTGGTACGCCCCGGACATGCCCAGCCGGTCGATGGCGTACGCCTTGCCGTAGAGCGGTTCGGCACCCGTCATCCCGCTCTTGGGCCGGTTCCAGCCCCAGATGTCGTGGTTGCCCAGCGTGTGCTTCACCGGCAGCCCGCAGTCGGACTTCAGCACGCCCGTGAGCAGGTCGAACACCTCCCGGGTGCGGGCTTCCTGCTGGTCGTAGGCGTCCATCACCAGGTCGCCGCCGGTCAGCACCAACGACGGACGATCGGGCATCGCCTGCACCGCCCGCAGGCACTGGGCCACGCCCTCGCCCGCGCCGCGCTCGGGCTGGATGTGCAGGTCGGTCAGGTGCGCGAGGCGGGTCACCCGCCGTCGGCTGCCCCGCCCCCCAGCCGTCCTCGGGCCGTTCGAGGCGCACCCCCCCAGCCCCGCTGCCCCCGAAAGCACCGAACCGGCCAGGAGCGTCCCCGCCAGG
>JAFLCM010000115.1 GCA_017303565.1 Planctomycetota bacterium | reverse complement strand
CCGGTTTCGCCACGTCGCACACCACGGTCGCGGCGTGCCCGCCCGCGCTCTCGATCTCCCGCGCCGCCGATTCGAGCCGGTCCACCCGGCGCGCCGCCAGCATCACGCTCATCCCCGCCGCGGCGCACGCCCGCGCCGCGGCCAGCCCGATGCCGCTGGATGCCCCGGTGATCAGGATGGCCCGCGCGGGGGTGGTGTTCATCGGCAACGATACGTTCGGCGCTGTTCGGGGCGGGGCGCCGCCCCGTTCACGCGATCGTGTCAAGAATACTTGACATCGGGTCGATGTCGTGTATGATTGACACGATATCAAGTCGTCTTGACATTCCTTCGCCGCCCTCGGAGCCCCCCGCATGCACGCCTCGTTCGAAGAAAAGAGCGTCTGGGTTCAACTCGTCTGCTTGCTGGTCGCCCTCGGCGGGTACCTCGTGATCGCCGGGCGGATGATGGCCGCGGGGGTGAGCGAACTGCCCGCGTACGCGCCGTTGTTCGTCGCCGCCGTGGTGCTTCTCGTCGTCATGCTGGGCGTCGGGCACGCGCTCGCCCTGATCGGGAGCAGGCCGGAAGGCCGCGACGAGCGAGACCGGCGGATCGACTGGCGTGCCGAGCACGGCTCGTCCTGGGTCCTCGCCGCCGGCGTCTTCGCGTCGATCACCGCGATGGTCCTCGGCGTGCCCAACGTGTGGGTCGCCCACACGCTGCTCGTCTCGATGATGCTCTCCGAGGTGCTGGGGCTGGTCCTGAAGATCCGCTTTTACCGCTTGGGGGTGTGAGATGGCGAGGCCCCGCTACGTCGTCGAAAACAGCATCCGGGCCATTCGCTTCGCCTCGTCGGAAATGACGCAGCAGGAACTCGCCGACAAGGTCGGGGTGAGCCGCCAGACCATCAACGCCATCGAGGGCGGCAAGTACTCGCCGTCTCTCGAAGTGGCATTCGAGATCGCCCGCGCGTTCAACAAACCCCTCGACTCGGTGTTCCGCTCCGTGCCGGTGAGGTCGTGAGCCCCACCGGCGCCAGGGCGTACCATCGCCCCATGACCCCGGACGGGCACGACATCCGCCGTCTCGAACGCCTCACGCCGAGAGACGTTGGCGAACTTGCCGAGGTGCTGATCGACTGCGTGAACGCGGGGGCGTCGGTCGGCTTCATGGCGCCGCTGTCTGTCGAGCGAGCCCGGGCCTTCTGGGCTCGCGTGGCCGAGGATGCGGCCCTGGGCCGGCGCGCCGTGCTGGTTGCCTCGGACAGCGCCGGCATCTGCGGGACCGTGCAACTCGCCCTCGACACGCCCGACAACCAGCCGCACCGCGCCGACCTGTGCAAGATGCTGGTGCAGCGCCGCGCCCGGCGGCGCGGCGTCGGCTCCGCGCTCATGACCGCGGCGGAGGCCCTCGCCCTAGAACTCGGGCGCACGCTGCTGGTGCTGGACGCCGTGACCGACGGCGACGCCGCGCGCCTCTACGCCCGCATGGGCTGGGTCCGCGTCGGCGACATCCCCAACTACGCGCTCATGCCCGACGGCTCGCCCTGTGGTACGACGTACTTCTACCGCGATCTCTCCGCCGATCCGCCCCGCCCGCGGTGACCCTTCAACGCGACCTCCCCGGGCGGGCGCGCACCGACGCCCGGCGAACCCCTGATGGTCCGCCGGGCGTGGCATGAGGTGTCGGCTTTCACCGGGAGTGCTCCCGCGACACCGATCCGGTCGTCAGAAGCAGAACGACCCGAACCGTCCCAGGAAGACCGTCAGGTCCGCGGTGTTCACGATGCCGTCGGCGTTGAAGTCCGCGATGGCTTCGGGGCTGCCGGGCGCGGCGGCGTTGCCGAAACGCCCCAGGAACATCGTCAGGTCCCCCGTGTTCACCACGCCGTCGGTGTTCAGGTCGCCGACGCACGATGGCGGCGGGGGGGCCCAGTAGCCGCCGGTGTTCGAGAACTGCCCGTTGGCCCGCGCCGCCGCCGCGTCGGGCTGCCCGACGGTGCCGCGGACTCGGAACGCGCCGTTCGAGACGCTGGCACCGCCGTTGTCGATGGTGCTCCAGGGGATCGCGAACTGCCCGCACGCCAGGCCCGCGCCCGCGAGCACGCACCACGCCGCCGCCACTCGAATCAAGTTCTCATTCTTCACGACGAATCCTCCGCGCTGTTGATTGATACTGGTCACGCCACGCCCGCCGGTTCAGTTCGACGCGCCGATCACCACGACACCCGGAGAAGCGATGACCTGCATCGGCTTCACGAACGTCACCTTCTCGTTGTACGCGCCGGCCTCGACGAAGATCTTGTTGACCGGCCCCACGCACTGCGAGAGCGCCCCGTTGATCCCGAGGGTCGGCTTCGCGAACGTACCGCTCTGAGCCCCGATCTGCGCCCGCGAGTTGCTCACCCACACCTCGGTCGCCAGGCTCCCCGACCAGGTCAGTGACGACAGTTCATCGCCCTGTGAGCCCAGGTCCGCGTTGCCGGTGAACACGTTCAGGCTCGACATCGCCACGTTCGTGCCGCCGCCGTTGGCGTCTGTTCTGCCCGCAATCGTCAGGCCCGCGGGGATGCAGTACGAGAGGCTGTGCGCCTTGTCGTTGAAGTCGTCGACGAAACCCAGGAACGACTGCCACGGCTCGAGGAACCGGTCCTGGAAGTCCAGCACGATGTTGCGGCCCTCGTAGTTCTGGTCCTCGTAGAGCTCGACGAACGCGGTGCCCGGCCCGGGGTTCGCGATCGCGTTCACGAACCACGGGCGGATCTCCACGAACTGCATGTAGTTCGGCGGCTGCTGCTCGACCGATGAACCGTTGAACAGCGGCTCGTTGCCCCACCCGTGCGGGGCGCCGTAGAGGATGAGCGAGCCCGACGGGCTGATGTGAACCCCGCCCGCCGCCGTGAAGTTCGCCTTGTAGCCCGAGTTGTCCTCGTTGAACTTGAAGGACTTGCCCGCCCGCAGGATGAGCTGCATGTAGTTCACCGGCGCGCCGGTCATCACCACCTCGAACAGGTCCGCCTCGTCGCGCCCGAGGTAGAACGGCGAGCCGCACGACTGCCGCTTGGTCGTCCCGATCAGGTAGAGCTTGCCGTCGTCGTTGCGAACGAACGCGTACGCCTGGTGCGCGTCGGTCCCGTCCGGGCAGCCGGGCTGCCCGTTGTTGTCCCAGGGCCACTCGTAGTCGGAAACCCCGAAGTTGTTCGTGCTCTGGCTCCAGCTGAACGCCTGCGTGAACGCGATGCTCGGATCACGCAGGTTCGTCCCGCTCGACAGGTAGCCCACCAGCGTCTGGCCGGAGTTGATCCCGCCCACCAGAACCAGGTACTTCCCGTCCGCCATCCGCGTCACGGCCAGCGTGCCCGCCTTGGCGTCGTTCAGCGGGATGAGCGTCACCGGGACCGGGTTCATCGGGTTCGAGATGTCGAAGATCGCGAACGCCGACGACGCGCTGAAGGAGTTCCCGCTGAGCTTGTCCTCCAGGGGCACCAGCATCGCGTCGCCGATCACCGCCATGTTCCCGGGGTGCCGCCACTTCCACAGCAGCGGGTTGACCGGGCCTTGGGTGCCGTCGAACACGAACCGGCCCACCGGCGCGTCGCTCGACGGCGGATAGGTGTAGCGCGTGCTGTAGTTCGTCGTTCCGTCCGCTTCGTACCCGATCCGGTTCGAGCGGAAGCGCTCGCCCAGCACGTCTCGCGACCCCATCAGCACCGTCGTGATGTACCCGGAGGGGTCCGCGGCGTCGGACTTCCCCGCCACCGACACGTACACGCAGGGGTTGCCCGGCTTCGCCGACCGCGAGATCCCCTGCACGTGGCCGTTGGACATCCAGCCCGTGAAGTACGGCAGCGGGAAGTGCTGGTTGAGCCAGAAGCCCATCGCTTCCGGGTACACCTTGAGCGACGAGAACTGGCGGACCAGGTTCACGGCTACGGGGTTGTCATCCTGCCCGAGCGCGGCCGGGACAGCCGAGGCGACGACGAGAGCGGCGATCACTGGACGGCGGAACATGACGGCTCCTTTCGAGAGCGTGCGGTGGGGCGTGGAAGGAGGGTGGGGGATGGGCCGGTGCGGGCGGGAGCGATTACTGCAGATTCACGAGCACGAGCACCAGGCCGCGCCCCTTCTCCAGCCGCGTCATCGCCTTGCCGATCACCGCGCCGTTTGACTTCACCGTGTCGCCGGCCTTCATCGCGTGCCCGGGGACATCGGAGGTGGTGAGCATGTCACCCGGCACAATGGCTCCCGCGGCGTCGGCGTCCGCGTACGCCCACACCCGGCCCGTCATCGCCACGGGGTGCGTGCCGTCCGCCACCTCGTGCCCCTCCTGACGCAGCACCATGCCGGTGTTGACGCCGTTGGCGCCCGAGATCACCCCCGCGACAGTGCGGTCGTACGCGGCGCTCGACAGCCGCAGCGAGCCGGGGTTCTCCGGGTCGATCGACACCAGCATCCCCGGCGCGGCGTCCTTCGCCTCCGCCACGTCGAACGGCTCGGCGATGTCCGAGCCGCCCAGGATTTCCAGCACGTTCGTCTTGATCCGCCCGTTCACCTGCAGCGCCGAGGTCGGCGCCGCGGTACCGATGCCCACGTTGCCGGTCGCGTTCGACACCACCATCGCCGGCGTTGAACTCGAGCTGCGGTAGACCTCCAGGTCGTTGTCGGTCGCCTTCTGGATCGTCCACATCACGGTGCCGCGATCCGCGAGGCGGTACGCCGCTTCCACCGCCGTGGTGTCGCCGCTGTCGAGGACCATCGCCGCCGTGGACGAGCGCCGCACCGTGAAGTCCGCGCCCGTGTTGATCCCGCCGATGCCCCAGCGCCCGGCGGCGTCGCGCAGCAGCCCCTCCAGCCGCAGCGCGTACGGCGAGGCGTTCAACTGCTGCCGCGGCAGCACCGTCCACGTCGTGGCGCCCTGCTGACGCACGTCGATCTGCAGCCAGCGCCCGGCGCCGTTGTTGAACGCCGCGCCGGTCTGCGGGCCGAGGTCGACCACGCAGTTGAACAGCCCGTTGCTCACGCTGACGTTCGAGACCTGCGCCCCGGCCAGTTCCCCGCCGCCCGTGCTGGCCGCATACACGCCGAAGCGCATCTCGAACAGCCCGTTCGCCGGCGCCGCGTTGAAGTCCAGCCGCCCCTGGTAGGTGAAGGCCGTGGGCACCACGGTCTGTGCCTGGGCGGTCCCGCCCGCGCACAGCCCCAGCACCGCGGCCCCAACAGGCCCGCACACCGTCACAGCCGACAGAACTCGAACGATCGTGGAACGCTTCATGGGTGATCTCCTGGAATGAGCGGCCCACAGCGGGCCTGCAGACCACCCCGCGAGAAATCCGCCCCCGCGCCCTCAACGAAGTCTCTCGGACGCGCCGCCGTTTCTGTCAGGTGCGTGTTCGGAATCGCCCGATCCCGCCGATAGAATCCCCCGAAACAGGCCATGCCCACGCCGCAGGACGTCACCCATCTCCTCAACGCCTTCGCCGACGGCGACCGCGCCGCCAGCGAGCGCCTGCTGCCGCTCATCTACGACGAGCTCCGCGCCCTCGCGGGCAGCATGTTCAAGAGCGAGCGCCCCGGGCACACCCTGCAGCCCACCGCCGTGGTTCACGAGGCGTTCCTCCGCCTCGCCGGCTCGTCCACGCCGATCAAGAGCCGCGCCCACTTCCTGGCGCTGGCCGCGAAGGTCATGCGCCAACTCCTGGTGGACTACGCCCGAGCCAAGCGAGCCCAGAAGCGCGGCGCCGGCGAAGTCACCCCCTGCGCCCTCGACCCCAACTCCACGCCCGCGCCCGACGCCGGTTCGCCGGCGGACGTGATCGACCTCGACGCCGCCCTCACGGAACTCGCCGCGCTCTACCCCCGCGCCGCCAGCGTGGTTGAACTCCGGTCCTTCGGCGGCCTGACCGACGACGAGTCCGCGGCCATTCTCGGCGTCGCCCGCGCCACCGTCGAGCGCGACTGGGCCATGGCCCGCGCGTGGCTGAAGCGCCGACTCTCGGAGCCCGGAGCCGCGCAGCCGTGACCACTGCTCCACTGCACGTGCGCGTTTCCGAAGCGCTCGACGCCGCCGGCCACCGCGTCGGCGCGGAACTCCTCGCCTTCATCGAGTCCCGCTACCAAGCGGACGCCGAACTCATCGCCGAGTGCCGCGCGCTCTTCTCCGGCGAGTCTTCCACCGTCGAGGTGCTCGACTCGGTCGAAGCCCTGAACGCCCGCAGCGCCCTCGAGGCCCTCCACGCGCGACTCACGATCTCTTCGACGCTGGGCGGTTCGGACCCGCACGCGCCCGCGTCCGTCCCCGATCAACTCGGCGACTACCGAATCCTCTCCCTGCTGGGCGAGGGCGGCATGGGGCTGGTCTACGAGGCCGAGCAGAAGAACCCGCAGCGCCGCGTCGCCCTGAAAGTCATCCGCTCCGCCAACGCCGGACGCCTCGCCCGCGCCCGCTTCCGCAACGAGGCCCAGGCCCTCGCTCAACTGAAGCATCCCGGCATCGCCCAGGTCATCGAGGCCGCGACCGATCCGCGAACGAACGACGCATTCTTCGTCATGGAGTTCGTCGACGGCCCGACCCTTACCGCCCACGCCGCCCAGCTCGCCCTGGGCGTCCGCGAGCGCGTGGCCCTGCTCGCGCAGGTGTGCGACGCCGTCCAGCATGCGCACCAGAAGGGTGTCATCCACCGCGACCTCAAACCCGCCAACATCCTCGTCGAGACCCAACCCGGCGCGCCCCCGCAGCCCAAGGTCCTCGACTTCGGCGTCGCCAAACTCACGGAAGACCCCGGCGGTTCCTCCACGCTCGCCCTCGACGCCGGCAAGATCGTCGGCACCCTCGGCTACATGAGCCCCGAGGCCCTCGAGCCCTCCCACGGCATCGACACCCGCGCCGACGTGTACGCGCTGGGCGTCATCCTCTACGAACTCCTCGCCGGGACGCTCCCCATCGACGTCCGGGGCGCGACCATCACCGACGCCGCCCGGCGCGTCCGCGAGCAGTCGCCGGCGCCCTTCCCGGCGCACCGGCGCGAACTGAAGGGCGACCTGCAGGCGATCGTCTCGACCGCGCTCGCGAAGGATCGCGAACGCCGCTACGCCTCCGCTGCGGAACTCGCCGCGGACCTGCGCCGGTTCCTGCGCCACGAGCCGATCACCGCCCGCCCGCCGGGCACGCTCGATGCGCTCGCAAAGTTCGTCCGTCGCCAGCCGGCGCTCGCGGCCACCGTCGCGCTCTCGGCTCTCGCCCTAACCGGCGCGGCGGTCTTCAGCAGCGTGCAGTACCTCCGCGCTGAGCGCCGCCTGGTCGCCGAGCAGGCCGCCACCCGGCGTGCCGACAGCGCCACCTCCCGCGCCGAGGCCGTCAAGCAGTACTTCGTCACCGACCTTATCGCCGCCGCCACGCCCGAGCGGCTCGGGGCCGACGCCAAGGTCATCGACGTGCTCGACGCCGCCTACGCCGCGGTGCCGCAGCGGTTCGCCGACCAGCCCGAGCTCCGCGCCGAACTCACGCAGGAGTTCAGCGGCGTGTACGACCTGCTGGGCCGCTTCCAACCCGCCGCCGACGCCGCCCGCGCCGCCATGGAGTCCCGCCGCGCCCTCTACGGCGAGGACGACGCC
>JAFLCM010000114.1 GCA_017303565.1 Planctomycetota bacterium | reverse complement strand
TGCCAGGAACGACAATGACCGGCACTAGCGCAGTGGGATCGCCCGTGTCGTTAACCCGCGTGCCTGCTCACCAGTTCTCGTCCTCGGAATCCACAAACAAGTAGTGCCCCGTCTTGGATCTCATCCACATGCCGTTGTACGTATTCGGGCCGATACTCCACCGGGCTCGCTTTGCTTGAAGGACTTCCACGGCGGGAATGCCGCCGACTTGCTCGAGCAGCATCGAGCCGATCTTTCGCAGTTCATCCTCGGGGATAGTTTCGATCACCACGGCTCCCGCGGGCGGGAAGTCGATGGCAATCGGAGCGAACGCGATCCAGTGTGAGCAGTCGGTCCGCGGGCCGGTCTTCGGTTCGCGCGAATCCTCCCAGTAGTACACAAGCGTTGCGTTCCGCGGCAGCGTCAAGCCCGTTCGAGCGACCACGACGGAAAGGCTCACGTTCTGCCCGGCCGCGGTTCCAATGCCGGGGCCGCTTGGCAGCCACCAACGGCTGGTAGACACAAGAAGCAAGAGACCAGCACCTACGAACAATGCACCAAGAGACATGTGCAGCACGAATCGATTCCGCTGGAAGAGCGATCGCCTCAGAGGCTTCGCCGCGGTGCCGGGTTCTTGCATGCGATGCGGCATCACCGTCCCCCATCACCCCGCCGTCGAACACCGGTACACATACGCCGGCGGCAGGTTTCGCAGCACCAGCGGGCTGCGGTCAACGGTGGTGAAGAGGCCGCGGATCTTCGTGGCGAAGCGGCGGCCGGCGGGCAGGTAGGTGCCGAACTGGTACGCGAAAGTCACGAACACCGCGCCGGGTTTCAGCACCTTCAGCATCGCGCCCAGCAGCTCGTCCTGTAAGGGTTCCGGGAAGCCGGCCCAGGGCAGGCCGCTGAGCACTGCGTCCACCGCGGGGGCGGGCGGGAAGCCCAGGCGGTCGCAGATCGCCCGCGCGTTCGCGGCGGAATCGTTCACGACCGTCGCGCCCGGGAAGCGCCGCTGCAGGATCCTCGCGAAATCGGGGTTGAGTTCGATGGCGGCGAAGCGGGCCCCCGGCTGGAGTTTGTCGAGGATCGCGCCGGTGAACGCGCCGGTGCCGGGGCCGTACTCAAGCACATGGCGGGCGCGGCTCCAGTCCACCTGATCGACCATCGTGCGGGCGAGGTGGCGCGAACTGGGCGCGATCGCGCCGACCGAGCCGGGTCGGCGCAGGTACTGCGCGAGGAACGAGCGCCGGTGCACGCGGCCGGTGGCGTCGATGTTGGGGTTGGTGGCGGTGGAGGGGGGCATGGGAACGCGATGCGCTGTGCGCCGGAGGGGAGAAGAGGGCCGCGGCTTCTAGCGCCGGAGGTTTTCCGTAAGAGCGGACTGCAGTTCGGCGCGGGCGGCGGGGTCGGTGGTCTTGGCGATGACGAGTTTCCAGGCGGCCTCGATGCCCGGCTTGCCGTCCAGTGTTCGGAGTGCGGGGGTGAGGGTTTCAAGGTCGTCGAGGGCGCACAGTTCGCGGGTGTTCTTCGCGAGGGCCTGGACCCAGACCCTGGAGGGGTTCGCGTCGGTGACGATGGGGCGGCCGACCTGCCAGATGAGCGACGCCCACATGGGGTCCTTCTGCTGGGCCTCTGGCAGAGCGGAGAAAAGGGTGAGCACGGCGTCGGCGTCGCGCTCGCGGAACGCCGCCGGCAGACCGATCGCGGCCAGCCGCGCCGCGCTGGGCTTGATCGTCGAGCCGGCGGCGGGCTTCAGGCCCGCGAGGCACAGCCGCACCGCGTCCTTGTCGCGACGGAGCATGACGAGCGCCGACGCGGCGGCCTCGATCTCGCCGGACTTGAGTTGCTGCTTCAGGGCGGTCTCGATGCTGGCGAGGTTCTTAAGCGGGTGGTCGTCCTTCAGGTCGGGCGGGAGGCGCGAGGGTCCGCTTCCGGCGGTGAGAAGCGGGTCGCCGAAGAGGTTGATCTTCCAGACCGGGGCGTCCTCGTAGCGGGCGCAGCAGGCGAGCGGGGCCTGGATCAGCAGGAAGCGTCGGAAGAAATCCGGCCCGGGCACGAACGCCTGCAGCCACGGCTCATCGACCGAGCCGATGTACGCGCACGCGCCGTTCTCGAGGAACCGCCCGGCGATGGCGGAGCGGTGCTCCACCGCCTGGGCCGAGAACGAGTGCGTGAAGTGGACGACCGAGGGGGTCTTCAGGAACGGCACATCGAACGAGTAGAGGCGCCCGGGGGACATCTCGAAGTTCCACATCGTGCCCTTGGTGTTGATGTAGACCAGGCGGGAGTCGATGCCGGAGCGGGTGGCGCGGCGGAACTCGGCGGCGCTCTGGCGCCCGGGATCGAACGACAGTTTCACCGGCGACCCGAGCAGGATCTGGCTGATCGGCTTGAGGCTCCACGGGCCGGGCACCGAGCCGAAGACGTACCCGTCCCACGCCCACGCGTCGTCGAGGGTGAGGAAGACCGAGGACATGGCGCGGTAGGCGGCGGTGGGGGCGTCGCCGTGGATCTGCCCGGCGAAGGCCCAGCGCTTGGCGAGGGCGTTGCGTCCGAGGCGGTCGGTGAGGGCCATCGGCTGCTCGATGCCGCCGCTTCCCGGGGCGGTGATCTTCGAGGGCAGGTTCTGGCACAGGGTGACGGCTTCGATGTCGTCGCCGAGCGCGTCCCAGGTTCGTCCGGTGGCGGCGCAGCCTTCTTCGATGGCGGTCAGCAGGTTGATCACATCGCCGGGGCGCATGGTGTCGGAGACGTTGCCGGGCGTCTGGCTGGTCCAGACGATCTCTTGCCCGCGCATGGCGGCGAGGGTGAGGCCGCCAGTCCAGGCGGGGTCGCGGGGGGACATCACCACCACGCCGGTGGGCACATGGAGCGACTGCGTCCACTCCGCCTTCATGCCCTTGGCGTCCTCGGACTTCCAGGCGTTGAAAAGCGTCTTCTCGATCTCGGCCTTCACGGCGTCGGGCTCGGCGGGCAGGGGCGGCACGTCGTCGTTCCAGCGAACAATCGACACCGGCAGGAACGCGCGGGCGAAGCGGGCGATGTTCTCCCTCGCCGTGTCCGAGCCGTCGTCGATCAGGACGGGGAAGCACTCCTCCGGCAGTTCCCACGCGGCGACGGCCTTCAGGAACTGGGCCTCGTTCCGAACGATCACGAGGATGGGCAGCGTCTTCTGCTTCTGGCGCAGGCGGCGGACGCGCTCGCCCAGGAGCGCCTGCGGCGCGGCATCGAGGCTGTCGGGCGCCACCGAACTCGGCGCGGGCGTGTCGAGCGTGGACTGCGCCGCCGCGAGCGGCCCGGTCACCAACGCGAGTGCGGCGGCGAGCAGGCGGTGGCGGACGGGCGGACGGAACGTGGCGGGACGCGCTGAAAGCATGCCCAACTGTATCGGTCGCGGGGCGTGCGGGTTCGCGCCGAAATGTCTCCCCGCCCTTCAGCGCCGACGACGGGCCGCCAGGGCCAGCACGCCGAGCGACGCGGCGAAGCCCGGGGCGGGAACGGTCAGTACCCGAACGTAAAGATCGCCCGAAGACCAGACGGGGGTGATGGTGATCCCGTTGGGCTTCGAAAGGCCTGTGTAGGAGAAGGAGATCGCCGACGCCATGTTCAGGTTGGCGACAAGGAAGGTGTCGCCGACGTTGGGCACAAAGTCGTCGCAGATGTGGAACGCGATCGCGGGGACGACGCCGGGGTCGATCGTGGTGACGCCCGAGACGAGCAGTTGATCCGCGATGGCCGCGTTCGACAGGTCATCGTGCCCGAGGTCGAACTCGAAAGCGCTGGAGGCTCGGAGTTGCAGGTTGCCGAGCAGGTTGAGCGTGCCGAAGTTGCAGGGGCCTTCCGCGCCGGGGGCGATGAAGGCACGGGAGGCGGTGCCGCCGAGGACGGTGTTGCCCTCGACGGTGCCCGATCCGCCGACGCCGCCGGCGACAACTCGGAAGGCGGAACTGGGCCCGGTGATGCGGAGCCGCCCGGAATCGAAAGAACTGAAGCCGGTCTCCTGGGTCACATCGCCCTCGACAGCGAGGACCTCTTCGGTGCCGCTGCCGCGGGTGCCGCCGGAGCCGCCAGCGGGGCGCGGCGCCGTGGTGTTGCCGATGAACAGGCGCCCGCGGACGGTGAGAGGCTGGGTGAGGGCGAGGGCGCGCCCGTTGAGCAGCGACAGGTCGCCGCCGGTGTCGATGACGCTCAGGCGGGAGAAGAGGTCGAAGTTGGTGGTGATGTCGAAGATGGAGGAGCCGACGCCGTCGAGCGTGGTGGTGTTGTTCAGGGTGAGCGCCGGGATGGAGCCGGGAGCGGGGAGATTGGTGCGGACTCGGCCTTGCAGGGTGAAGCGCCCGAGGTCAAGGGTGGCGCTGGTGAGGTTGCCGAGGGTGCCCGAGGGGATGTCGAAGGTGACTCCCGAGCCCACCGTGAGGTGCCCGCCGGTGGCGACGTTGAAGACCGCGGCGTTCGTGACGAACGGCGTCGCGCGGTTCAGCACGCTGAAGTTGCCCGTCGCGCCGATGGTGGCGAGGTTGCCCAGGGCGTTGACGTTCGAGAAGTTGGTGACGCTGGCGGCGTTGCCGTCGAGCGTGAGTTTCGAGTTGACGGTGGTGATCGAGGCGGTGGGGGTGCGGACCTGCCCGCGAACGAGGATCTCGCCTCCGGCGGTGGTGCCGGCGATATTGGTGAAGGTCGAGCCGGCCTGGGCGGTGAAGACGGTGCCGGTCGCGACGGTGAGTCGAGAACCCGCGCCGACGTTGAACAGCCCGCCGGGCTGGACGTCGAAGTTGCCGGCAGGCGCGAAGTTCGCGCCCGCGTTGAACTTGAGAGCGCCGCCCGCGTTGACGGCGGCGGCGTTCCGCAGCCCGTCCTGGTCCGCCTGGTCGCTGATCTTCGCAGAAGCGCCAGTGAGCGTCACGTCGGCGGCGACGTTCTGGATGTCCGCGGCGTTGAACTGGAACGTGCCGGTGAGGTCGTACGTGCCGCCGGTGAGGGTGCCGCCGGCGAAGTTGGTGAAGTTGGCGGCGGAGGTGACGTTGAACTTCGAGGAGGCGTTCGAGACGCGGAGCGTGCCGGTGTTGGTGAACGCGCCGCTGGTGGCGAGCTCGCCCGACTGCACGTTGATGGCCGCCCCGACGGCGTTGCTGAGGGCGATGTCGGCGTCGTTGATGGTGTTCGTGCCGGCGGAGGCCTTGACGAGCGTGCCGTTGTTCACGATCGACGCGGCGCCGCTGGTGAGCTGCCCGATGTTCCCGGTGGCGTTGATGGTGAAGGTGCTGGCGGCGGACAGGGTCAGCGTGGCGCCGCTGTTGAGGAACAGGTCGGAGCCGCCGGACCACTGACCGGTGGTTCCGTTGTGGACGACGGCGCAGTCGCCGATCTCGATGGGCTTGCTGGCGGCGAAGAAGTGCAGATCCTGGTTGGTGGTGAGCGACGTGAGGCGGCTGATGGACCCGCCCTGGATCAGCGCGTTGCCTCCGACGCTCATGGTGCTCTGGGCGGAAGGCCCGGCGAAATCGCCGTACAGCTCGGTGTCCCCGCCCTGCGTGTAGTCGCCGAGGATCGTCAGCGCGTTGGTGGTGCCGTCGAACAGTTCAAGCCTCGCCCCGACGGCGGTGAACGTGAGGCTGTCGACGGTGCGGTTCTGGTCGAGGACGACGGCGTACGACCCGTTGAGGTCGATGAACACGTTGTAGGTGTCCGCGCCGTTGTCGGGAACCACCGCGGGGCTCCAGTTCGCCGCCACGCCCCACGTGTCGGACGGGAGGGGCGCGAGGTTGGTCCACTGGGAGTTGATGACCGCGCCCCGGGCGGCGCCGCAGGCGGCGAGGAGTGCCAGCAGCGCGGCAGCGCCGGCGGTTGAACTCAGGGTGCTGCGGGCGCGAAGAAACCGCGTGTCACGGATGCGGCTGTTCATCGGGTGGTCTCTCTTCCCTTCGGGGCGCGGGCTTCGGGGGCGGACGACAGCCATCCGCGGGCTCGCGGCTTTTCAACACAAGGAACATACTGGAGGAACGGGCGGATTCAACGCGGAAATGTCCGGATTTCGGGTCATGTGAGGGAAACATCAGGATCGGAGGTCAGGGGGCGGGGCCCAGTTTCCCGATGTTCGCCAAGAGACGCCGGACGCTGTCGAACTCGCGCGCGTCCTTCGCGATCAGCCCGGCGTCAGCCAGGGAGGTGAAGAGGGCCTGGGCCTCGTCGGCGTAGGCCTTGGCGGCGGCGGCGTGGCGGGAGCGATCTTCGCCGCTCGAGCCCCGGGCGATCAGTTCCTCGGTCTGGCCGGACTTGAACAACCCCAGCGCCAGGTCGCGCCGGTGCTGCGTCAGGGGATCGGTCTTCAGGAGGTCGCGCCGGATCGAGAGGGATCGCTCGAAGAACGCCGCGGCTTTGTCGAGCCGCCCCACGTCGCGGTGCTGGTTGCCCACGCGCGTCAGGCTGATCGCGAGTGTGCGCTGCGCGTCGATGTCGGCCTCGTCGGCGTCGGCGAGTCGCTGGGCCACGCCCAGCATCTTCTCGTAGATGGCCAGTGCCCGCTCGTGGTTCTGGCGTTCGCGCTCCGCGGCGCCGTCGGGGCGGTGTGGCGCGGCGAGCTTGTGCGTCATGGCCGTGCACATCACCGCGAAGCCCTGCGCGTGCAGGGCCGTCCACAGGGAGCGTTGAAGTTCCGCACTCTCGGGCCTCGCCGCCGCGAGGCGTTCGAGGTCTTCCGCAGCCCGCTTGGACTGTTCCTCCGCCTCGGCGTAGCGCTGCTGCGCCTCGTCGAAGAGCGCGTTCGCGCCCGCGTCCTCGGCCTTCGCCAGTTCGGCCCCGCGCCGCGCCAGCGCCGACGCCGTGTTCATCCGAACGTCGGTCCGCGCGTTACGGACCTCGGCGAGTTGCCGCGCGACGCCATCTGAGGACGGCTCGGCGGCGGCCCGCTCCTGCCAGTGCGACAGCGCCCGGTCGTACGCGTCGAGGGCCAGCCGCTCGAACTCGCGGCACACGCTGATGTCGTCCGACGCCGATGCGATCTGCGCGAGCGTGTCGCCGAGCGCTCGCCGGGCCTTGGCACGGTCGTCGGCCACGCCGAGACGCGCCGGCTCGTCGGGGGCCAGCGACAGGGCCATGTCGTAGGCCGCCAGCGACGCCTCGAGCTCTTCCCGGGCCGACGCGTGCTTCATCTGCGCCCCCAGCGCGAGGGCGGTTTTCACCCGGCTCAGGGCCGCCTCGGCGTGGGCGCGCCAGTCGGACGGGTTTCGCGACAAGATCGCTTCTCGGATCGCCCGGGCCCGCGCGTAGGCCTCGGCGCCGGACGCCGCGCCCCCGATGCGCGGCTGCCGCAGCGCGGTCTCCAGGTCGCCCACCCGGTCGCACGCGTCCGCGAGGTCGCGCTCGAGCGCGGTGTCGGCGTGGCCCTCGCGCTCGGCCTGCGTCGACAGATGCTCCAGGTATCCCCGTGCCTTGGTGAGCATGGTCTCGCGGACTCTCGTCGCGCCGCGCAGGGGAGCGACCTCGTCGTTGATGTCGTAGAGGAATGTGCGGGCCAGGGCGCGGGTGGAGGCGAAGTTCTCGTCGGCGCGCCGGCGCTGCGCCGCCTCGCGGTCGAGCGCCGCCGTGAGTTCGGTGTTGCGCGCCTGAGCGATGGTGCGCTGGGCCTCGGCCTCGAGCGCTGCGTCCGGGACCTTCAGGAACGGCTCGAGCGCGCGGTTCGGATCGGGCACCTGGGAGTAGAGGCCCGGCTCCTGGTTCTGGTTGAAGAAGGCGAACAGG
>JAFLCM010000113.1 GCA_017303565.1 Planctomycetota bacterium | reverse complement strand
ACCGAACTGATCGATCGTTACCTCGCCGGCGCCGCCGCCCCCGCCCGCGCCGTCGAAGGCCTGACCGCCGCCCATCTCAACGCGCCCAGCCCCCGCGGCGCTCCCGGCTCATGGACGCTGCAGGAGAACATCGTCCACCTGATGGACTCGGACCTCATCGGCAGCGACCGCATGAAGCGCGTCGCGGCGATGAGCAACCCGCTGATCATCGGCTACGACGAGGGCGCGTTCATCCGCGCCCTCTCGCCCGCTTCCCTCGACCCGAGAGCATGCACCGAGGTCTTCCGCCTCAACCGCGTGCTCACCGCCGAGGTGCTGCGCCGCCTGCCCGCCGAAGCGTGGGACCGCACCGGCGTGCACAACGAGGCCGGCAAGAAGTCGCTCCGCGACCTCGTCAAGGGCTACTGCGACCACCTCGACCATCACCTGGCGATCATGGCCGCCAAGCGGCGTCTGATCACCGGGGGGTAAAAAAGATGGAGTGAACGGCCCCGCTCAGGCCGCCGGCTTGACGGGCTCGGCCCGCTTCTCTTCGCCGGCGATCTTCTTCCAGTTCGCGTCGCAGGTCGCCGCTTCGGCGTTGTGATCGCCCTTGAGCCACTTGCTCCGCGTGTCCGCGATGAACCCGTTGTAGAACAGGAACAGGCGGTCGTCCTTCACGATGAACGACTTGGGGTCGACCTCGACCTTCTCGCCGTCCTTCATCGCCCAGGCGCACCAACCGCCGTAGGCCGGCTCGTAGCGCTTGGGGTTCTTGAGGAACAGGTCGCGGTGCGCCGGGGACGCGAAGCGGTAGGTTGCGCCGCGGTGCTCGGCGGTGATGGCCTTGTTGCCCTGCTGCGGCTTGCCGCCGCCCTCCGGGAAGTACGCGACCGGGTCGTAGCCCTCGATCGCGAGGCCGTCCTTGGCGAGATTGTGGTCTCTCACGCTGCGCGGCTCCGTGCCCGCCTCGGCCTTGGGCGTGTCCGCTCGCACCGCCCGAACGGGCGGGTACGCACCGGGCGACATGCCCACGCAGGCGCTCGCCGGAGACACCGCGCCCAACAGGACGAGCACGGCGAAAGGGGCGATCACGGCGGAACGACGGGAGAGAGAGTTCATGCGCGGTCTCCTTTGCGGTTTCGATGCCGCAACCGGAACCCGCGTCACGGGACACCCATGACCCCGATCGGGAAGCGTCTACCGCGGCACGACGCCCCAGCCGCCGTTGACTTGCCCGCCGTCGTTCACCACCTCGACCGAGACGAACGAAGTGAGCGAGTCCTGCACCGCTCGGAACTCCACGCCCCTCCCGGGCACGAGTTCGGCGCGAACGCCGGTCTGATCGGTGAAAGAGCCGACGGCTGCGGCGATGCTCTGCAGGGTCGTTCCCGACGCGAAGGTCAGGTCCTGACTGCCGCTGGCCCCGCGCACTCGGAGCCAGAGGAAGCTCGTCGGCGAGGCGAGATTGATGTTGTCGAAGGCGCCCGAGAGCACCACCGCGCCGAGACGAGACTCATAGGCCATTCTCACCGCGCTTCCCGTCGCCGTGCCGTTCCTGGCCGCCGTATCAACCCGGCCGCGGGTGCGCTCAAGGGCCGCGTTCACACGGTCGAGCCACAGCGCCCCGACATTCCCCGTCGAGGCCAGCGACGATGCACCGGCGAGGCGCGAGCGCAAATCCTGCGCTCCGCGGGCGATCTCAGCGGCATGGTCGCTCACGGACAGCGAGTCGCCATCCCGGGGCGGAACCGCCGCCTTGGAAAGCGGGCTCGGTCCCGGTGCCGTCGCGGGCGTGGCCACGGTCGTGTTCCGGCGCGGCTGTATCGGTCCGATCGTGGTCATGGGGCCTCCGGCAGCAGGGCAGCAATCCACATGCCGTCCGCCGCTCGGCCGATCACCCAAGATCCGTCAAAAATGAAAAAGGCGAAGCCGCGAGAGAGCGCCGGCTTCGCCCGTGATCGAATACGATGGTCAGGAGATCGCGGGGCCGCTCCCGGCTTAGCCGAGGAGCTGCAGCGCCGACTGCGGCTGCTGGTTCGCAATACCCAGGATCTGCGTGCTGCTGCTGACGAGGATCTGCGACCGGGTCAACTGCGCCGTTTCTTCGGCGAAATCGGTGTCGCGGATCGTGCTCTCGGCGGCGGTGGTGTTCTCGAGGCTGATGCCCAGGCTGCGGATCGTCGCGCCGATGGTGTTCTTCTGGAAGGCGCCCAGTCGCCCGCGGACGCTGGAGATCTCCCGCACCGCCGAGTCAACCACCTGCTGGGCGGCGTCGAGGTCGCCGTCGACGATGTTCAGGCTGCGCCCGGTGCCGACGTCTTTCAGAAAGTACGCGGTCGCGGCGGACCCGGAGTTGATCAGCGTGCGCCCGATATCCCGGACGGCGACGGTCT
This sequence comes from Planctomycetota bacterium, assembly GCA_017303565.1. Classification (GTDB taxonomy): domain Bacteria; phylum Planctomycetota; class Phycisphaerae; order Phycisphaerales; family UBA1924; genus JAFLCM01. Next base: position 5,373 of record JAFLCM010000113.1, on the reverse strand, counting down.
GCACGCCCAGGCTGACGCGCCCGGCGATGTCGACCTTGCTGGCCATCTGGAAGTCGGCCCCGCCGCCCGTGATGGTGAAGGCGTTGACCGAGCCGAGTTTCGCGGCGTTGGCGCCGGCGCCGCCGGAGGTGTCGTACTTCAGGTCCACCTGCACGTCGAGGAAGTCGGTGGAGATGCGGGCCACCGTGCCGCGGGTGGTGGCGCGGATGCCGTTGATCGTCGCCTGGATGTCCTGCCCGAAGTCCGAAACGCGGTTGATCGCGTTGGAGAAGGTCGAGAGGCGGGTGGTGTTGACGCTGTCGGCGTCGCCGGTCTGGAGGTTGTAGATGCCCAGGTTGCCGGTGTCGATGCTGCCGGTGCTGCTGACCTTCACCGAGACGAACTGGTCGGAGCCGTAGGCGTCGGTGAAGAGGCGGACGCCGGTGGTGCCCGAGACGCGGGCCTTGACGCCGGTGACGGCGGAGAAGGAGTTGATGGCGTCGCGGATCGCGTTCAGGCTTGTGCCCGAGGAGAACGACAGTTCGCGCGTCCCCTTCAACCCGCCGACCTCGATGACGAACGAGGAGGTCGCGCCGTCGCTGGCTCCCGCGCCGCCCAGATTCAGGTTGTTCGCGCCAAAGGACAGGAAGAACCCGCCGACCTGGGCCGACTTGGTCACCAGCACGTCCACCTGGCGGGATTCTCCGAAGCCGAGCTTCGCGCCGTTGACCTTGAACGACCCGACCACTGCGGCGGAAACGCCGGTGGTGTTGTAGTCGAAGTTCCCGTTGAGCAGCTTCAGCCCCTGGAAACTGGTCGCCGACGCGATGCGGTCGATCGTCTGCAGGATCGAGTCGATCTGCAACTGGTTCGCGGTCTTCTCCTCCTTGGAGAGGCCCGCGGTGTTGGCGGTCTGGGTGATCAGCCCCTGCACCTCGTTGAGCAGGCTGGCGACCTCCTCGAGGCCGCCCTCGGCGATGTTCACCACCTGGTCGGCGCGCTCGGCGTTGCTGATCGCCGCGCCCAGCGAGGACTTCTCCGCACGCAGGTTCTGGCTGGCGATCAGCCCGGCGGGGTCGTCCTTGCCCCGGTTGATGCGCAGGCCCGTGCTGAGGCGCTCGAGCGCGAGGTTGAGCGACTCCTTGTTCGCGGTCAGAACACGGTTGCCGATCAGCGACGGGACGTTGGTGTTGATGCGACTCATGGGGTGATCCCTTGAAGCCGGGGCGGAACGCCCTCGGGCGGCAAGTCGTATCGAACGGGGTGGGGTGGTCCGAATACCCGGTTCCGATAACCCGCTTTACAGGTCGAAAAAGAAACCGCCCCGAGCGTGGTGCTCGGGGCGGGCGGTTTTTATCGGGCGGCTGCCTCCCCCGGTTTTACCCGAGGAGCTGCAGGGCCGACTGCGGCTGCGAGTTCGAGAGGCTCAGAATCTGCTGCGCCGACGAGGTCAGGATCTGGGCGCGGGTCAGGCTGGCGGTCTCGGTCGCGAAGTCCACGTCGCGGATCACGCTCTCGGCGGCGGTGGTGTTCTCCAGCGACACGTTGAGGCTGCGGATGGTGGCGCCGATGGTGTTCTGCTGGAAAGCGCCGATGCGGCCGCGGGTGCTGGACACGTCCTTGATGGCCTGGTCGATGGCCTTCTGGGCCTTGCTCACGTCGCCGTCGACGATGTTCAGCCCGCGACCGGAGCCGAGGTCGGAGAGGAAGTAGGTGCTGGAGCCGTCGTTGTAGCGGCCCAGGCTGCGGACGGAGGTGTCCTTGATGCCGATCGAGACCTTGCCAGCGATGTCGACCTTGCCGGCGAGCTGGAAGTCGGCGCCGCCGCCGGTGATCGTGAAGGCGGTCAGGGAGCCCAGTCGAGCGGCGCTGGTGGCGCTGCTGGAGTAGGCCAGGTCGATCTCGGTATCGAGGAAGTCGGTGTTGATGCGGACCTTGGTGCCCTTGGTGGTGGCGGTGATGCCGTTCACCGAGGCCTTGACGTCCTGGCCGGCATCCTTCACCGCGTTGGCGGCGTTGGCGAAGGTGCTGGTGCGGGTGGTGTTCACGCCGTCGGCGTCGCCCGCGTTGAGGTTGTAGATGCCCAGGTTGCCGGTGTCGACGCCGCCGGAGGAGGTGACCTTCACCGAGGTGAACTGGTCGGAGCCATAGGCGTCAGAGAAGAGGCGGACACCGGTGGTGCCCGAGACGCGGGCCTTCACGCCGGTGATGTCGGTGTAGGAGTTAATGGCGGCGGCGACGTTGGCGAGGGTGGTGCCCGAGGCGAACGACAGTTCACGGCTGCCCTTGGCGCCGGCGACCTCGACGACGAAGCGGGCGGTGCTGCTGGACAGGTTCAGGTTGTTGGCGCCGAACGAGAGGAAGAAACCGCCGACCTGGGCCGACCCGGTGACGACCACGTCGACGTTGAGCGACGAGTTGTAGCCCAGCTTGGCGCCGTTGACCTTGAAGGAGGAGACCTGGGCGTTGACGCTGCCGGCGGTGAAGTCGAAGTTGCCGTTCAGCAGCTTGGTGCCCTGGAACGACGTGGCCGACGACACGCGGTCGATGGTCTGAAGGATCGAGTCGATCTTGAGCTGGTTCGCCTCACGCTCCTCGCGGGAGAGGCCGGCGGTGTTCGCGGTCGAGGTGACCAGGCCCTGGACCTCGTTCAGAAGGCTGGAGATCTCGTCGAGGCCGCCCTCGGCGATGTTCGCGACCTGGTCCGCACGCTCGGCGTTGCCGATGGCCGCACCGAGAGAGGTCTTCTGGGCACGCAGATTCTGCGACGCGATCAGGCCGGCGGGGTCGTCCTTGCCGCGGTTGATGCGGAGGCCGGTGCTCAGACGCTCGAGCGAGACGTTGAGCGAGTCGCGGTTCTGGGTCAGCACCCGGGTGGCGATCAGCGACGTGACGTTGGTGTTGATACGGCTCATGTCATCCTCCGTGATCCGAAGCCGTCGGCCTCGGCGTGTCCCTGCTGGACGCGGGGCACCCGCCCGTGTGCGTCCGACTGGGGGGCACCCTGGCCCCTCAAGTCCGGAGACGCTCGCCCTGTGTCGTGCGCGTGGCGAGCGCTCCCACTGCCGGCCGACTCCCTGGCCGGCACGACGCGGGTGCATCGACGCGGGAACACACGGGGTGGAGCGCCGCGTGGGCCGGACCCCGGAACTCGGGCGTCACAGACCGACTTTCAGGTTCTCGGAAGGTCAAAGAAAAACGCCCCGCGTTGAGCGGGGCGCGGATGGTCCTGTAGTTGTCGAGCGGCGCTGCTTGGCCGCCGGAAGTTCTCAGACCGAAGGCCCGTCCGACCCCTGCGCCGCCGGCGCGGTTCTTGGGCCGACCGCCCTCGCGGGCCCCGATCCGGAGCCTGTCAGCCCAGAAGCTGCAGCACGGACTGAGAACTCTGGTTGGCCGCGGCCAGCACGCTCGTGCCCGCCGAGACCAGCACCTGGGCCCGGGTGAGCTTGCTCGACTCCACGGCGAAGTCCGCATCGCGGATCGCGCTCTCGCTGGCGGTGATGTTCTCCAGCCCCGACTGCAGCGAGCGGATGTTGGTCTGGATCACGTTCCGCTCGAAGGCGCCGAGTCGCCCGCGGATGCCCGAGACCTCGTCGATGGAGGTCTCGAGGATCTTGCTGGCGTTGGCGAGGTTACCCCCGAGGAGCGAGTTCACGCCGCCGGACTTCAGGCTGCTGAGGAACTGCAGGGCCAGCCCGCCGCTGCCGTTGGGCACGAGCGTCCCGCCCAGGCGGGTGGCGGCGATGGAATCGACGCCGATGTTCACCTGCTGGTTCGAGGTGACCTGCGGGCCGAGCTGGAACTTCGCGCCGCCGCCGGTGATCACGAACGTCTGCGTCGTGGTGGTGATGGTCGTGCCGAAGGTCGGCGTGAGCGTCAGGGCGAGGTCGAGTTCGGGCGTGCGGAGCTGCACGTCCAGGCCCCGGCCCGTCGCGACCGCGCCGTTAATCAGCACCGTCACGTCCTTGCCCACGTCGCGGTCGGCGGCGGCGTAGGTCGAGGCGTTCGCCCACTGGATCGGGCCCGGCGCATCGTTGTTGATCTTGGCGAAGGTGTAGTTGGCCCCGGCCAACCGCTTCACGCTGACGAACGACTCGCGCCCGTACTCGATCGACGAGAACACCAGGCCGCTGGTGGCGTTGCCGGCGGTCTGACGCGACGCGGACAGGCCCGTCACGCTCTTGCGCGAGTTCACCGCCGCGACGACGTCGTCGATCGGCGTGTTCGACGCGAAGACCAGCTCCACCACCCCGTCGGGGCCCGCGAACTCGAGCGTCACCGCCGAGGGCAGGCGGCTGGAGCCGGCGGTCGAGCCGGCGAAGTTCGTGTTGAAGTAGAGGTTCGCGGTCTGCGCCGACCCGAGCACGTCCACGTTGACATCGACGGTGGCGCGGTCGCCGAAGTCGGCCCCGTGCACCTGCGCCTTGGCGATCGCGGTCGGGCTGACGCCCGAGAGCGAGTAGGCGAGCGAGCCGTTGAGCAGCTTCAGCCCGGCGAAGGACGCGGTGTTGGAGATGCGGGTGATCGAGTCGATCGCGGAGTCGATCTGCAACTGGTTGGCGAGGATCTCCTCCTTCGAGAAGGCGCCGGTGTTGGCGCCCTCGACCACCAGGGCCTTGATCGAGGAGAGAAGTTCCGAGACCTCGTTCAGCGCGCCCTCGGTCGTGGCGATCACGCTGCTGGCCCGCTCGCTGTTCTTCACGCCCTGGTCGATGCCCGACAGTTCCGAGCGCAGCCGCTCGGACACGATCAGGCCCGCGGGGTCGTCGGCGCCGCGGTTGATCCGCAGGCCCGTCGACAGACGCGACAGGCGGACCTGCAGTTCGTTGTTCGACCGCGTCAGGTTCTGCTGCGCCGTCAGGCTCGAGATGTTGGAGTTGATCCTGCCCATGGCAATCCTCCGTGATTGCGTTCGGTGCTCCCGATTTCCGCGTCAGCGGCCCGAGCGTGTTCCTTCGATCGTCTCGGGGGTCGGGGTCCGGGGTGCTGGTCGTCTGGGGTGCTCGTGAGGCCCGGTGGGTGTGGCTCTTGTCCGATTCAGGCTTGCTTGCGCTTGGCGGGCACCGCCAGCGGGTAAAGAGGATTGGCGTGCGCCGGCGGCTTGGGCCCGATCGTCCCCCCGGCGTGCGGAACACCGGGCGCGTCCGCACCCGCCGCCCGCACCGCGGGAGTCCGCGGACGCTCGGGCGACAGCTTCCCGCCCGGGGCCACCGCGGCACGCAGCGCCGGCAGGTCGTCCCCGGCGGTCAGCGCCGCTTGCTCGTTTTCCTTGCGGATCGCCTCGTACACCTCCTTGCGGTGCACCGCGACCCGCGCCGGGGCGTTGATCCCCAGGCGCACCTTGTCCCCTCGGATATCGACGACCGTGATCTCGATGTCGTCGCCGATCATGAT
>JAFLCM010000112.1 GCA_017303565.1 Planctomycetota bacterium | reverse complement strand
TTGGCGCTGGTGAACACGATCGGGCAGTGGGCCATACCCTTGAGTTCCTTCTCGATGTACTCGAGGTAGTCCTCGGTGGTGACGACCGTGCCCTTGCGCCCGACCTTGCCCTCGACGAGGTCCCACTTATTGACGACGATGATGCAGGGCTTGAACTCGTCGAGGACGGTCTGCCCGAGGCGCTTGTCGACGCCGCCGATGTCGATGGTGGCGTCGAGGACGAGCAGCACGACGTCGGCGCGGCGGACGCTCATGACGGCCCGCTCGTAGGCCCAGTGCTCGACGCGGTCGTGCATCTTGGTCTTCTTGCGGACGCCGGCGGTGTCGATGGCGACGCACACCTTGCCGTCCATGTCGAAACGCACGTCGATGGCGTCGCGGGTGGTGCCGGCGATCTCGGAGACGATGCAGCGTTCCTGGCCCGCGAGGGCGTTCACGAACGAGCTCTTGCCCGCGTTGCGCCGCCCCACGATCGCGATCTTCATGTCCGCGGCGGCGCGGCGGCGGTCGTCGGCGGTCTGCTCGGGCAGCGCCTCGAAGAGCCGCTCGAAGAAGTCGCGCCTCCGGAAGTTGTTCTTCGCCCCCACCATCCACGCCTCGCCGAAGCCCAGGCGCGAGCCCTCCACGGCGTAGGCCTCCCACTTGTCGGCGTCGACCTTGTTGGCGACGACCTGCACGGGGATGTGGCGCCGCTCCTTGCCGCCGAGCGCCCGCTCGCGCAGCATCTTGGCGATGGCCTCGTCCATCGGCGTCACGCCCGCCTGGGCGTCGATGACGAAGAGGATGAGGTCGGCGCTGTCGACGGCGGCGGCGATCTGGGCCTCGATCTGCGCGGTGAGACGGGTGAGGTCCTCGCCCGCGTCGTCGAAGCGTCCGCCCTCGGCGACGTACACGCCGTAGCCGCCCGTGTCGGTCATCTCGACGAGTTTGGTGCGTCCGGCGTCGGGCCCCTCGACCTCGCAGAGGTGGGTGACGCGGTCGCGGGTGACGCCGGGGACTGGGTCAACGATGGAGACCTTGGCGCGCGCGAGCATGTTCAGCAAGGACGACTTGCCGACGTTCGGACGGCCCACGATGGCGACGCGCGGGATGGGCATAGAGGGACATGGTAGGACGGTGCCCCCTTTCAGCCCGAGCACGCTGCTACAGGAAGTTCACGCTGGGCGGCGGGGTTCGCTGGTTGTGGATGACCTGCGTCAGGATCGGGACCCACCGGTCCGAGTTGGGGAGCCGGGCGTAACTGAAGATTGCCTCGCCCTCGACACCGCTCGCGTCGACGACGGGCACGCGCAGAGCGACCATGTCCGATGGTTTCCCGGTGTGTTTGGCGAAGTCGTGGCCCCAATCGACCTGAGACAGCTTGATCAACTGGGCCTTTCCCGTCGGCAGCGTGTCCGGCTCAACCTTTCCGGTACGGTCATAGGCCCGCACAGAGGCGAGCGACCACTGGAGCCGGGTCACGCGGGAAGGACTCTCGGCGGACTCCCAGAGTCCCCGCTGCTGCTGCAGGGCCCTTTGTCGGTTCGCTTCAGGGTACGACTCGGCTCTCAGTCTCCCGCCCATCGTTGCGGCGAGCGCCGCCGCCTGGTCGTAGTTGCCGGCGAGTTGAACGACCATGACCTTCGCCATGGTCGATGCAAGGGCTTCGGCGTCGGCGGGCTGGTAGCCGCGCAGGTCCATCGCGCCGCGGAGCAGCGGGAGCAACTTCTCGCGGAGCGCCGCCTCGCTCTCGGCGTCAATTCTCTCGGTCGGCGGCGCATCCGTTGGCGCATCACGGCGCGGTGAAACCCACGGGCCGTCGCTCTTCCCGGAGAAGTCTCGTGACCGAACATCGGGCGGCGACGGCGGCGCGCTCGCGGGTTCACCGCCCGCTGGTGCGGCGCTCAGAAACGCAAGCAGGAGCATGGACGCGGGAGGCGTGCGCATCGGGGATTACTCCTGGCCGGGGTCGTTCCAGAACGCGCAGAACACGATGAACTTGTCGCCCACCCGCTGCGAGTTGCACGTCGAACCTTCCACGCAGCACGTCGTTGCGAACTGCTGGAGGTTGCCCTGGATGTCGAACACCGGCATCGAACAGCAACGGTGGCCGGGCGGGCACTCGAACGCCAACTCCGGGGGAACGCCCACCGGTTGACACGAAAGCACGCCGGGGACGATCGGCCCGACGTCGCCGATGGCGGACGCGCTCGCGGCCAGAAGAGCGCTGACGCCAAGGAGTCGAGTCAGGTTGTTTCTCATGATGCGTCCCTTTCTATTGAAAGTCCCAACCTGCCACCCCGTCCTCGGTGGTGAGGAGCGGAACGGCGGCGTTGATGAACCGGTTGAACACACCCGGGCGAGCGTCCGACGGCGCCTTCTCCGCTGCGTGCCCGTCGGCGAACGCGACGGGCCGCGGCGTTGCGAGCGAAACGCCCGCGGGCGTCCTGTGCTTGAGCGCGTCGGCGGACTCCCACATGAGCGCCTTGGCGGAAGGCCTCGCCACGCCCGCCACCCGCTGGGCTGCCCACATGGAAGACTCCTGCGGGCCAAAGGGCCGCCAGTGGGACCGCGCGGCCATCACCGCGTTGGTGAGTCGGTAGTCCGCGTCCATCGGGTGTGCCTCGCCACCACGCCGCGACGGGCTGCGCCACATCTCGGACGGGGGCTCTCCCATCGCCACCAGCACCCAGTTCCAGGTGGTCGTTTGGCCGAACCAACTGAAGTACATCGCCTGGCCGTCGGCCAACTCCACGAAGGCGGTCGGACCGGCGGGGTCGATGAGCGGCCCTCCGAGTTGCGCAAGCGGGAAGCGGTCGGCGTTGGACTGTGCGTGCGCGAGCGTCGCGACCACGCACTGGCCGCAGCGGGCGAGGGACACCGCCGCTTCCGAACGCACAATCGCACCGCGGATGACCGGGAATCCGATCGCCAGGAGCAGTCCGGTGACCGCGATGACGACGAGCAACTCGATCAGGCTGAACGCCCCCAGCGATCGCGTCGCCCGCGAGTTGGTATCCGTGACATCAGCAACCACGGGAAGCCCTCCGGATTCGAGCAGATGAGTTTACTCCCCCCCCCTCGAACCTTGTCAACAGGTCAACCAAACTTCTCCCCGCGCCCCCGGCTCCCCCCGCTCAGGTGGATCGCGGACTTTGCACGGCAGGGGCGTCGTCCAGCAGGGCCGACCCCGCCAGCCCGCGGTACAGAGCGCAGCGGGAGAGCAGTTCCTCGTGGCGGCCCTGATCGACGACGCGACCGCGTTCCATCACCACGATGCGGTCGGCGCTGACGACGGTGCTGAGGCGGTGGGCGACGATGAGGCAGGTGCGGGCCTTGCCGAACTCGGTGATCGCCTGGGCGATCTGGGCCTCGCTCTCGGTGTCGATCATGCTCGTCGCCTCGTCCATGATGAGGATCGCGGGGTCGCGGAGGACGGCGCGGGCGATGGCGAGGCGTTGACGCTGGCCGCCGGAGAGGGTGAGGCCCGCCTCGCCCACCGGGGTGTCGTAGCCCTGGGGGAGGCGGTGGACGAAGTCGTGGGCGTGGGCGCGTTTGGCGGCCGCTTCGATGCGCTCGCGGGTGGCGCGTTCGGGAGGTAGTCCGTAGGCGATGTTGCTCGCGACGGTGCCGCGGAACAGCACGGTCTCCTGGGTGACGACGCCGATCTGGGCGCGGAGGCTGCGGAGGGTGACGCGGGAGATGTCGTTGCCGTCGATGAGGACGCGCCCGGATGACGGCTCGTAGAGGCGCGGGACGAGGCTGAGGAGCGTGGTCTTGCCGCAGCCGTTGGGCCCGACGACGGCGACGCGCTCGCCGTGGGCGATCGTGAGCGACACGCCGTCGAGCGCGGGCGATTCCGCTCCGGCGTAGGTGAAGGTGACGTCCTCGAAGGTGATCGACTCGTTGTGGCGGGCGAGGGTGTGACGGCGGGTGTCGCGGACCTCTTCGACCGGCCCGGCGATGAGCTGCTGCAGGCGGTCGCTGGCGGCGCGGGCGGTCTGGATGTCCTGCAGAATGCCGGTCATGGGCTTGAGGCTGGCGCCGCAGATGCCCAGCGCGCCCAGGACGCCGATGAAACTGGTGGCGTCGAGGTGCCCGGCGATGATCTGGCGGGCGGCGACGAGTGCGAGGCCCCCGGCGACGAAGATCGCGATCACTTCCATCAGCGGGCCGGCGACGGCGCGGGCGGTGCGGACCTTCATGCTCTCGCGGAGCACGTCCTCGTTGGCGCGGGTGAAGCGGGCGATCTCGTAGCGCTCGGCGCCGTGGACCTTTACGACGCGGAAGCCGCGCGTCGCCTCGCCGGCGGCCTCGAGCAGGCGGGCCTGGCTCTGCATCTGGCGCCGGCTGGCGCGGGTGATGCGCTTGCCGAGTTTCCGCAGGATCACCGCGAGCACCGGGGCGGCGACCACGGTGATGATGGTCAGCCGCCAGTTGAGCGCGAACGCCGCGACCAGGGCCGCGAAGCCCTTGGTCACCTGCGCCACCGCCTTGCTGGTGAGCTGCTGGAAGCCGCGCTGCACCACCGACGAGTCGGAGATGATGCGGCTGATGAGGTCGCTCGACGCGCCGCGGACGACCTCTCCCAGCGGCATGTGCAGCACGCGGTGGAACGCGCGGCGGCGCAGGTCCGCCGCGGCACGCGTGGAGATCGTCAGCGAGAGGAACTCATGCAGGAAGTTCGCGCTCGCGCCGATGACGGTCAAGACGCCCAGCGCGAGCACGATGACGAGCACGGCGTTGAACTCGCCCGCGGGCGTCGCGTCGATGAGCCACTGCGGGAGGGTGGGCGTGTACCAGTGGCCGCCGGCGGCGTGGCGCGCGTTCCACTCGCCCATCAAGGTCGGCAGGTCCTTGTGGTCACCGAAGATGATCCGCAGGACCGGGACCAGCCCGAGGATGCCCACGCCCAGCCCGCCCGCCGACACGAACGCCATGACCAGCGCCGTCACGGCGAGGCCGCGGCTGCGGAGCATCAGGCGGGCTTGGGACCAGAAGGGGGTCATGGAAAATCAGCAAAGCTCAAATCAGCAAAGCAGCAAATCCGGACTCATGCCTCGTGCCTCTTGCCTTCGCCTTATCGATACAACCCCGCCCAGTCCTTCCAGAACCCCGGGTACGTCTTGGCGACGCATTGGGGGTCGCGGATGACCACGTTGGGGCGCTTGAGGGCGATGATCGCCAGGCTCATCGCCATGCGGTGGTCATCGTAGGTGTCGAAGGCCACTTGGGGGACGTTCGGTGAACAGCCGATCCCGCCCGTGGGCGGAGTGACGCGGAGGCGCTCGTCGCGCTGGCCGCCGGGCGTCGTGTACGCCTCGATCTCGACGCCCGCGCCCACCTTCGTCAGTTCGTTCTTCAAGGCGGCGAGGCGGTCGGTCTCCTTGACGCGGAGGGTCCGCAGGCCCTCGAGCGTCACCGGCCCACTGGCGAAACACGCGACCGCCGCGGCGACCATCGCCGTGTCGGGCATCAGCGTCAGGTCGAACGTGCCGCCTTTCAGGATGCGCGCGGGCAGCGGACGGAACCCGGCGTCACCCTGCAGCGAGTCCGGCGGCAGAGCGTCGATGCGGATCGGGATCCGCCCCACCGCGCCCGCGCCCCAGAACGGCGCGGCGCCGCTGGCGTCGGCCTCGACCCGGTAGGAGAACCCTCTCAGCCCCTTGCCGCCCGCGCGGGCCTCGCGCCAACCGGCGTCGCGCCCCGCCTCGCCAAGACCGGTCGCGCGCAACAGCGCCAGCGTCATGTCGATGTACGAGTGGCTCGTCGGCGGGGCGGCAAAACGCAGCGTCAGCCCTTCACCCGCCGGCTCGGTCCACGGCGCCAGGAGCAGCAGCGCCGAGATGTACTGGCTGCTCTGGGTCGCGCCGACTTCGAGCGCTCCGGCACGGGGGCGCGAGGGGTGGACGCGGATCGGCACCCGCCCCGGCGCGCCGAGTTCGTCGGTCTTCACGCCCACGCGCCGCAGGAGTTCGAGCAGTTCGGCGATGGGTCGCTCGCGCATCCGCGCGTTGCCGTCGATGACCACCGGCGCATCGGCGAGGCAGGCGGCGCCGGCGAGGAAGCGCGTCGCGGTGCCGGCGTTCTTCAGATTCACCTCGCACCCGCCCTTGAGCCGCCCCGCCACGCCGCGCACGCGGACGGTGTTCTTGCCCGATTCGGGCTCGTGCACGTCGATGCCCGCGCCGAGGGTGCGGAGGGCGTCGATCATCACTTTCGCGTCGTCGGCGTCGAGGAGGCAGCCGGTCAGGGTGGTCTCGCCGTCGGCCAGGGCGCCGAGCAGGAGCGCCCGGTTGGTCAGGCTCTTGCTGCCGGGGGGGCGGATGACCACCTCTCGCGTGGACGCGGTAGTCGCCAGGGGCATCAGCGCCAGTTCGTGGGGCAGGTCCGCGAGCGGCTTAGAAAGTGAGGCTGCGAAGCCGCGCGGGTCCGCACCGCCGGGGAGCGTGCTCACTCGCCCTCTCCGCCGGCGCCCTCTCGCCGGAAGACCGCCACGATGTCCTCGACGGGGATGACGTACAGGCGGTTGTCGCCCTCGAAGTCGACGGGGATGCCGTGCTTGGGGTTGAACAGCACGCGGTCGTACTGGCGGATGGGGTAATCCGGGTCGTTGGAGACCTGAGCGGACACCGCGACCACCCGCCCGGTCAGGGTGGGGATCTCGATCTTGTCGGGGAGGTGGATGCCCGAGCGGGTCTGCTTCTTGTCCTCGTCCTTGCGGAGCAGCACGCGCTTGCCGATCGGTTCGACGGTCTCGATTCGGTTGGTGGAGGGCTTGGGCGTGGGCATGGATATCAGTAGTCTAGGTGCCCGTTTTCGACCGGCACGCACCCCATCCATCACCATGAACAGCGACCTTTATCAACCCGGCGTCACCCTGGCCCAGATCATCACTCCCGAGCAGGCGCAGCAGAAGGCCGAGTCCATGAAGCGCTTCGCCGACGAGATGCAGTCGTTGGCGACGCAGTACGGCGTGAAACTGCTGGGGGCGGTGCTGTTCCTGGTCGCGGCGTGGTTCGTCGCGGGCTGGGCGGCGCGGCTGGCCCGGCGCGGGATGGACCGGGCCAAGATCGACCTCACGCTCTCGAAGTTCATCGCCAACGCCGCGCGGTGGGTCGTGCTCATCCTCGCGGGCATCGCGTGCCTGGGGATCTTCGGGATCCAGACGGCGTCCTTCGCGGCGGTGATCGGTGCGGCGGGCCTGGCGATCGGCCTGGCGTTCCAGGGCACGCTGTCGAACCTGGCCGCCGGGGCCATGCTGCTGATCTTCCGCCCGTTCCGGATCGGGGACTCGGTGGTGGTCGCGGGACAGAGCGGGGTGGTCGACGGGATCGAACTCTTCACCACGAAACTCGACACCGCGGACAACCGCCGGATCATCCTGCCCAACTCCGCGATCTTTGGGACGATCATTGAGAACCAATCTCACCACCCGGTGCGCCGCGGGACCATCAGCCTGATCGTGCCGTTCGATACTTCTCTAGACCGGGTCCGCGACACCCTGAAACAGGCGGCCGGCGTGGTGCCGGGGCAGTTCCCGGGCAAACCCGCGGAAGTGGCCCTGACCAAACTGGGCACCACCGGCATCGAATGGGAGGTCCGCGTGTGGGCGACAAAGGAGACGCTCGGGGCGGTGTACGAGCGGGCCTGTGAGGACGTGAAGCGCGGGCTGGACGGTGCCGGCATCCCGCTGGTGACCGCGCCGCACTCGCGCACGGATTCGCGCTGAAGCGCTTACACTCAAGCGGCTGTCTTCCGTGGCACCGGAGCCTTCTTCTTCATGCTCGGATTG
>JAFLCM010000111.1 GCA_017303565.1 Planctomycetota bacterium | reverse complement strand
ATTATCTATGATATATTTAATGTTAAGACTAAAATTATTAACAATCCGTTCACTGATAAACCGTCGAAGATCGCGGTGCCGGTGGTGGGGGGCGTGCCGCTGGGGGTCCAGTTGGAAGCGGTGCCGAACGCGCCGCCGGCGGGGTTGTTCCAGAACGAGACGGAGACGGCGGGGATGGCCTCGTAGCAGCCGATGTCGGGGACGGGCGAGCCTCCCGGGCCGATGTCGGGCGCGTCGGGCACGTCCTGACGGCGGGGCATCTGGTCGAGGTCGAGCGGGAGCGACTCGGAGGTGTTGGAGTCGGCGTCGAGGTCGGCGCCGTCCGCGGGAAGCCTTGTGGAGTCGGCCGCGTCAAGGCACGGCGAGTTCAGGGCCGGGCGGTAGTTGTCGTCCTTCGAGCCGAGGAAGTTGTCCGGGCCGTCGGCGTCGAGGAACCTTGGGTCCACGCTGAGGTTGTTGCCGAGGGGGAATCCGCCTCCGATGCAGTTGCTGACGACGGATTGGAAACCGGAGATGTTGGCGGCGTCGGTGTTGAAGTTGGCGGCGTAGGGGCGTCCGGAGGGGGGCGGGATGAGGTTGACGTTGGCGTAGAGGATGGAGTTCGCGATGGCTGGGTTGGGGACGATCGAGCCGTTGATCTGCAGGAGCATGACGCCGGCGGTCTGGCTGGCGGTGTTGTTGACGAAGGTGCAGTTGATGACCCGGGAGTCTCCCTGGGCGGCGAGGGCGCCGTTGCTGGGGGCGGCGCAGTTGGAGCCGGCACGGGTGCAGGTGTTGGCGTGGAAGAGCGAGTCGGCGATGAGGACCGAGGCGCGGGCCCCGTTTGGGTTGGCGGGGTTGGTGGGTGGGGGATCCTCGTAGAAAATGGCCGTGCCGTCGCCCCGGGCCTTGTTCTGGATGAACTGGGAGGCGTAGACGTCGAGTTGGCCGCGGTAGGTGTTGATTGCTCCGCCTCGTCCGCCCGGTGATTCGTTGAGGTAGAAGGTGGAGCGGTCGATGCGGATGCGTGAACCCTGGGTGAAGTTGTTGGAGGCGCCGCTGTAGGCTCGGATGGCGGCGCCGAGTGCGTTGGGGCTGTTCGGAAGGGCGTGCTCGTTGAAGTCGCAGCGGGAGATGACCAAGGAGCCGTTGACGTGGTGGATGGCGCCGCCGCCGCGGTTGGCGTTCGCGCCCCACGGGGCGCCCTGGGCGTTGACCTCGTTGTCGTTGAAACGGCAGAGGACGAGGCGGTCGTTGGCCTGCAGCAGGTCGGTCGACTGGAGCGAGATGGCGCCGCCCTCGGCGAAGTCCGACGCGGCCACGAGGACGCCCGGGTTGGCGACGCCCGCGGCGTTGCGGCTGAACTCGGTGTTGGTGACCACGACGTTCCCGCCCTGGAGACGGGCGATGGCGCCGCCGTGGAACGCCGCGGAGTTGTCGAGGAACTGGCCGCCGTTGATGGTGACGGGGCTGCCCTTGGCGAGGACGGCGCCGCCGACGCGGGCCTTGTTCCGGATGAAGTTGCATCGGTTGAACTCGACGCCGGTGAGCGCGCCCGAGACCCAGACGGCGCCGCCCTCGCCGTTGCTGAAGTTGTCGATGAAGGTGCAGTCGTTGAAGACGGGCTTGGCGCTGCTCTGGTGCTGGACGGCGGCGCCCTGCCCGTTGGTGGCGTTCGGTGAGCCGGCGGTGTTGTTGCGGAAGGTGCAGTTGTTGAAAGTCGCGGCGTGGTCGGAGAAGATGTTGACGCACGGGGCCTCGTAGCGGCCGGTGGTGTTGGCGACGCCGTCTTGGAAGATCAGCCCGTCGAACACGAGCGTGAGGTCGGCCTTGCCCTGGACGGTGCCGTCGATCCCGCCGAGGGTGACGAGTGTGAAGGTGTTGTTGGCGGGGTTGTTGTCGTTGCCGATGTCACCCGAGAGGATCGTCGGGTTCTGGGCCGGGTTGCGCTGATTGGCGACGGCCTCGGTTCCGGCGAAGCCGCCGAGGATCCGGGTGTTCTGGCGGAGTTTGCGGAAGGTCTCGGTTCGGATGACGCCGGGCTGGGTGCGGGTGGAAGTGGGGGGGATGTGCTTGCCGCAGACCCAGATCTCGAACGTCTGGTTGAAGATGGACTGGTTGGCGCGGAAGTCGAGGGCGTCCTGCAGGTTGACGTACGCGGTGGCCCATGACTGCCCGTTGGCGACGGGGCGGGTCTCACCCGGCCCGAGCGACTTGACGTAGATAACGTTCTGGGCACGGGCAAGCCCTGCGTGCGCGAGCAGCAGTGCCAGCGCGGCGAACAAGCGGGGCGTTGTCAACGGTCGTCGCATGGGAACACCACCTTGCCTGTCGGTGTGCGTTTCACGCGGCAATGGTGGCCGAACACACACCGGGTCTTGCTGAGAAAGACCATCATGGCGGTTTTGAGCGCCGCCGCAACGATCTTCTGTCGAGATTCCTCAGTTTCACGAGCGTGAAGATCGGGTGTTGTCAGGCGTTGTTCGGATCGGGGAGTGTGACCGGGGGTGGTCCCGGTCTGTGGCCGGGTTGGCGGGTGTGGCGTGGCCTTTGGGGGAATGCGGGCCCTCGTCCAGCACGGCTCGGAGAGCCGTGCCACCAGGAGCGGCGCCACCGGGAGCCGTGCCGTCGGGAGCGGTGTCAGGGGGCGGGCGTTTTCGCCGCGAGGCGCTCTTGGAAGAACCTCGCCATCCGCGTGTACATCCGCTCCACCACCTCGGGCTCGACGACGACGTGGGTCTGGCCGGCGAGCGGGAGGAACTCGATGTGCTCCGACACCCCTTGGCGCAGGGCGGCTTCCATCAGTTTCAGGCTGTGCGTGAAGTAGACGTTATCGTCGGCGCTGCCGTGGATGAGGAGCAGCGGCGACTTCAGGTCCTTGACCCAGGTTATCACGTTCCCGATGCGGTACCCATCGGTGTTCTCGTTCGGAAGGCCCATGTACCGTTCGGTGTAGTGGGTGTCGTAGTCGGCCCAGTCGGTGACGGGTGCGCCGGCGCAGGCGGCCTTGTAGGCGTCGGGTCGGCGGCACGCCGCCATCGCCGCGTAGTACCCGCCGAAGGACCACCCATAGACGCCGACATGGGACATGTCCATCTCCGGGTAGCGCTCGCCCAGGAGGCGCAGCACCGCGGTCTGGTCGTTCAGTTGCAGGTCGATCAGGTTCCGGTGCGTCAGGCGCTCCCAGGCGCGACCGCGTCCCGGCGTGCCGCGGTTGTCGATGAGCACGACGATGAACCCCTGGTCCGCCAGCCACTGCTCCAGAGAGGTCCGGTCGGCGAAGCGCTGCACGGTCTGGGCCGTCGGCCCGGTGTACACGCTGCAGAGCACCGGCAGTTTCCGCCCTGGGGTGAACCATGAAGGGCGGACGACCGCGGCGTGCCACTCCGCCTCGCCCTTGACGGTGGTCCATTCGATCCGCGGCTCGACGGGGGGGCGCTCGGCGGCGGAGGCGATCTCACCGGCGGGTGTGCCCAGCCCGCGCTCGCCCGGGGCGCGTTGGAACACACGGGTGGTGACCCCGCCGCGCTCAGGCTGGGTGGTGAGCACGAGGGTCGAGCCGTCCTTGCTCACGGTCGCGCCGTGGACGCCGGGCCACGCGCAGGTGAGGCAGGTGGGGACCATGTCGCCCTCGCGGTACTCGACGCTGTAGAGGTGGGCCTGCGTGGGGTCCTGACCGGCGACGACGAGGGTCTCGCGTCGGCGCGGATCGACCTTTACCAGCGTGCGGTAGTTGATCTCGCCGCCGACGACCAGGCGCCGGTCGTTCCCCGGGTCCATGCGCCACTCGAGGTCGGTCCAGCCCGCGCCCTCGGTGGTCCAGAAGTAGCCGGGCAGGTCGTCGGAGACGTGCGGCATCTGCTGGTCGAGGTTGACCCACGCGGGGTCGGTCTCGGAAAGCAGGAGGGTGGAGCGCCCGGTGCCGGGATCGAAGCGCAAGACGCGGACCTCGGTCTGCAGGCGGTTCTGCACGGTGACGAACAGCGAACGCTGCTTGTCCCACTTCACCCCGGTGAGGTAGGGGAACATCTCGCGGTCCCATTCGAGCGGCACGGGCGTGCCGCCGGGGACGGCGACGGCGCTGAGGGTCACGGTGGCGTTGGTCGTGCCGGCGCGCGGGTACTTCCAGGACTTGGCCGGCACGAAGGGGTTCAGCGGGTCGCTGATGTAGACGCTCTCAACTTTCGAGGTATCGGTCGTCTGGTAGACGAGCGCCGCCGAGTCCGGCGACCACCAGTACCCGCGCGAGCGTCCCATCTCTTCCTGGGCGACAAACTCGGCGTCGCCGTGGGAGAGGTCCGGAGCGGCCGGCGGCGAGAGGCGCTGCTCCGCGCCGCTGTCGATCTCGGTGACCCAGAGTTCGCCGGCGCGGACGAAGGCGACTTTGCTTGCGTCGGGGCTGAAGCGGGCGTCGAGGGGGGCGGGCGCGTCTTTGGCCTGCGGCCTGATCTCGGTGATCGCGCCGTCCGCCAGCGCCACCACGAAGAGCCGCCCGGAAAGAGGTACGAGCAGGCGTGTGCCGTCCTTGGAGAGTTCGAAGGAGGCGATGCCCCGGGCGGTCTGGCGGGCCCGCTCGCGCCGGGCCTTTTCTTCGGGGGTCAGGGTCTCTTCGGCGCTGCCGAGAAGCCGGTCGGCGGTGAGCAGGACGCGCTCGACTCTGTTGGCGACGTCCCACTCGTAGAGGTTCTGCACGCGGTCGCGCGGGCCGGAGCGGAGGAACAGCACCTTTGAACCGTCGGGGGTGATCGTGACGGCGTTCACGCGGCCATTGCGGAAGCGGTTGGTCTCGGCGTACTGGCGGAGGAAGCCGGAGTTGGGGTCGCGCGGGGCCTCGGCGCTGCGGGTTGGGGAGGCGCACGCCGCGAGGGCGAGGGCGACGCAGGCCGTGGCGTTCAGGAGGGCGTTGCGAACACAGGTCTTGCGGTTCATCAGCGCATGGTCGCGGGGTTCGACCAGCGTTGCAACCGTGCGATGCGGCGGGCGCTCTCACGGAGTCGGGATTCGCCGCCGACGATCCGCCCGTCGCGGAGGGCGCGGGCGATCGCTTCGTGAGCGAGCGGCGCGGGGTGCGGGGTGTCCTCGGCAGGCGCGTTGACGCCGTCCAGCAGGATGTCCGCGCCCGCGTTGATCGCGAGGAGGAGCGCCTCGTCGCGTCCGTAGCGCCCCGTCACCGCGCCCATGTCGAGCGAATCGGTGACGACCACGCCCTCGAAGCCCAGCACGCCGCGGAGCATGCCGTGAATGTGAGCACGGCTCAGCGACGCCGGGTGGTCGGGGTCGATCTGGGCGTGGAAGACGTGGCCGGGCATGACGAGCGTCCACCCGGGATGGACGCGTGGCAGGAGCGCGTGGTAGACGGCGAGTTCGGGGTCGGCGCGCCACGTCCGGGTGATATCGACGAAGCCCGAGTGGGTGTCGCCCTCCGCCGAGCCGTGCCCGGGGAAGTGCTTCAGGCACGAGAGCACGCCCGCGCGGGTGTGCGCTCCCGTGATCTCGATGGCGAGCGCGGCGATGTGGTCAGCGTCGGACCCGAGGCAGCGCTGCTTCTTCGCGATGACGGGGCTTTCGGGGTTCACCTTCGCGTCAACGCAAGGGGAGAAGTTGAGGTCGCAGCCGACAGCGCGGACATCGGCCACGAGCGTTGCGAGCGCGGCGGCGCGTTCCGACGGCGACATGCGCGACAGGGCTTCGTGGGTCGGTGTTGGCACGAAGCCGCGGCGCGGGTTGAGGCGGGCGACGCCCGTGTCGCCGTCGCCGCCCTCCTGGTCGATCGAGATGATCGCGTCCGCGCCGAGCGCCGACCGGACTTCCGCTGCGAGGGCCGCGGCCTGATCGCGGGAGATGATGTTCCGCGCCGCGTGGGCCTTCGCCGAGGCCGGCGGATCGCCGCCCTGTACCCTGCGGGTGAACTCGGGCAGATGGACGTCGAAGAGGATGACGCCGCCGACGCGGGCGCTCCGGCACGCCTCGAGATCGGCGCGGAAGATCGGGTCGGACGGGCCCGCGCCGCGCAGGCCGAACATGAGCATCCGCCCGATCAGTTCGTCCGTGGTCATCGCGTCGGGTGGCGTCGGGGTCATGTCGTTACCGAGGGTATGCCCGGTCCGCGGCCCCTCTGGCGCTGAGGCACACGGCCAGAGCGATCGCCGTGCCGATGAACATCTTCCAGCCCAGGCTGAGCGCGATCACGTCAATGTGCCACCACTTCTTGGCCAGGATGGGCGCGAACTGCATCGCCGCCGTGGCGATCGCCCCCGCCCACAGGGCCGCGACGGCGCTGGCGCCGGTGCCGCGGCGGGTGAAGATCGCGGTCACGAACACCGCCAGCATGCCGGTGTAGGCGTAGAGCATCACCTCCATGGCGAAGGGGATCAGCCCCTTGCCGCTGGACTCCTGCAGGGCGATGCACGCGACCGCGAAGAGGGCCAGGAGGACGCCCCAAAGCACCACCGCGCCGCGAGAGACCCGCAGGTAGTGGGCCTCGTCGCGTCCGGGGCGCAGCGGGCGGTAGAAGTCGCACACCAGCGTCGACGCCATCGCCTGCATGCTGCTGGCGAGGCTGCTCATCGCCGCCGCGAACAGGCCGGCGAGCATCAGCCCGCGCACGCCCGGCGGCGTGTGGTCGAGGATGAACGAGAGGAACACCTTGCGGCCTTCGGGGGCGCTCCCGGGCGCGGCGTCGCCCATCAGGTCGGGCCTCTGGTAGAAGACGTAGAGCAGCAGCCCGATCACCAGGAACAGAGCCGCCACGCCCAGCCCCAGCGCGTTCGAGAGCAGGGCCGACTGGCTGCCCTTGGCGGCGCTCTTGCAGGTGAGCATCCGCTGGGCCAGGTCGTGGTCGGTCCCATAGACCGCGAGGTTGAACAGCGTCAGGCCGATGAGCGCCGACCACACCGAGAAGTCGCTGGTGAGCGAGAACCGCGTGTCGAAGAGGGTGAGTTTCGACGTCGCGTCGGGGAGCGTGGTCCGGGCCAGCGCCCCGGCGATCTCGCTCACGCCGGCGGGGATGTGCCAGAGGAGGATGCCGATGGCCGCCACCGCCGCGAACACGAAGAGCAGCGCCTGGGGTACCTCGGTCCAGATCACGGCGTCAAGGCCGCCGAGGACCGTGTAGAGGATCGAGGCGACGGCGGCGATGGCGATCGACGCGGCGAGGTGCCCGGTGGACAGGTCGCCGAAGGCGATCAGCGAGACCGGGATGGCGGCGATGTACAGCCTCGCACCCGACGCCAGCAGGCGCCCGAGCATGAACGCGCCGCTGCATCCGCGCCGGGCCTTCACGCCCAGGCGGCGCTCCAGCAGTTCGTACACGGTCGTGACCTTCTCGCGGTAGAACGCGGGGATGAACCACACCGCGACCACGATGACCGCGATGACACTGGAGAGCACCCCCGCCAGATAGGTGAGGTTGCCGGTGTACGACTGCTCGGGCGCGCCGATGAAGGTGGCGGCGGACACGCTGGTGGCGACCACGCTCACAGCCGCCGCCCACGCGGGGATCTTGCCCCCGCTCAGGAAATAGGCCCGGGTGTCGGTCTGACGCCGGGACAGCCACGCCCCCAGCCCAACCATCGAGAGGAGGTACACCCCCACGATGGCCCAGTCGAGCGCCGTGAACCCGGATTGAACGTCTGTGGGAGGCAATCCAACACTTTCGTCGGAGCGTCCGCGCGGGCTTTGACGAATCGCATCACGGTTCACGGTGGCGCCGCTCCCGGTGGCACCGCTCTCCGAGCGGTGCTGGCAACAGCGTGCGTTCGCCCACATGCCGGGAGGTCTCGACACAGGCCACACCCGCGCCGCCGCCGACCCCGGTCGGAGACCGGGGTCACCTCGATGGCGCCGCTCCTGGTGGCACCGCTCTCCGAGCGGTGCTGGCAACAGCGCACATTCGCCCACATGCCGGCACG
>JAFLCM010000110.1:3721-7897 GCA_017303565.1 Planctomycetota bacterium | reverse complement strand
TCTTCTACACCGTCGGGCTGGGGGGCCTGACGCGCCAGCAGCAACTGTTCACGGTGCCCGCCGCGGGCGGCCTGCCCGAGCAGTTGCCGGTGCCGTACGGCACCTTCGCGTCGATCAGCCCCGACGGGGAGTGGCTGGCCTACACGCCGCACACCACGGACTTCCGGACTTGGAAGCGGTACCGCGGCGGCATGGCGACGGACATCTGGCTGTTCAACCTCAAGAACAAGTCGTCGATCAAGGCGACGGACTGGGAAGGCACCGACACCGCGCCGATGTTCGACCCCGCCAACGCGGGCGGCAAGGCCAACACGCTGTACTACCTGTCCGACGCGGGCGAGAGCCACCTGATGAACCTGTGGTCGTTCGACCCGGCGTCGGGCAAGCGGGCGCAGGTGACCAACTTCGACACGTGGGACGTCAAGTGGCCGGGGATTGGCAAGGGCGAGATGGTGGTGCAGTGCGGGCCGAGCCTGCACCTGGTTGATCCGAAGAGCGGCAAGGCTGCGAAGATCGACGTGGTGATCCCCGGCGATCGTCCCTCGCTGCGCGACAAGCCGGTGGACTACGCGAAGTTCATCGGCAACGCGAACGTGTCGAAGTCCGGCAAGCGCGTGGTGGTCGAGTCGCGCGGCGACATCTGGTCGCTGCCCGCAAGAGAGGGCGCGCCGACCGCGCTCACGCGGACCGACGGCGTGGCCGAGCGCTACCCGGTGACCTCGCCCGACGGGAAGTCGGTGGCGTACTTCTCGGATGCGTCGGGTGAGTACGAGCTGTGGACCGTTCCCCTCGACGCCAAGGGCGAAGCGAAGCAGGTGACCACGTCGGGCCAGAAGGGCGCCCCGGCGCCGTCGTGGCGGCGGACGGGGCAGTTCACGCCGGACTCGAAGCACGTGACCTGGACCGACAAGACCGGCGGGCTGTACCTGACCACGATCGAGACGGGCGAGACCGTCGAGGTGGCGAAGGACCAGTGGGCGAACACGCCCGGGCACTCGATCTCGTCGGACTCGCAGTGGATCGCGGTGACGCTGACCGACGAGAGCACCCAGCCGGCGCTGTGGCTCTACAACGTGGGCGACAAGAAACTCACCCGCGTGACCGAGTCGATGTTCTCGGTGAACAACCCGGCGTTCGACCGCGAGGGCAAGTACCTCTACTACACGGTCGACAACAAGTTCAGCCCGCAGTACGCCTCGATCGATTCGACGTTCGTCTACAAGGACTCGGCGTCGATCGTGTGCGTGCCGCTGCGGAAGGACATCGAGTCGCCCTTCGCGCCCAAGAACGACGCCGAGGGGGAGAAAGACAAGTCGGAGAAGGACAAGGACAAGAAGTACGGCGAGAAGAAGGACGACGCCGAAAAGAAGGACGGCGACGACAAGAAGGACGACGCTTCCGACAAGAAGGACGCCGCCGCCGAAGGCGAAAAGGCCGGCGAAGGCGAGAAGAAGGACGAGCCCAAGAAGCCCGACCCGGTGAAGATCGACATCGAGGGCTTCCAGGCCCGCGCCATCGAGTTGCCGCTGCCCGCCGGGAACTACGGCGCACTGATGGTTGGCGACGGCGGCAAACTGTTCTTCACCGCGCAGAACCCGCCCGACCCCGACGCCGACGAGCCGGTCCGCGGCGGCACGCTCAAGATGTTTGACGTGTCCGACGAGGGCAAGGACGGCAAGCGCACCGCCAAGACCGTGATCAGCGGGATCGACGGCTACGCGATGAGCGGTGACGGCAAGAAGCTGCTGCTCATGAAGGACCGCGACATGGCGGTCGTCGACGCCGCCGCGGACCAGAAGATGGAGAAGAAGGTCCCCACCGGGCAGATGCGCGGCACCATCGCGCCCCGCGACGAGTGGAACCAGATCATCTCCGACGTGCACAAGCAGTACCGCGACTACTTCTACGTCGCGAACATGCACGGCGTGGACTGGGACGCGCAGGTGTCGCGCTACCGCGGGATGCTCACGGACGCCGTCACCCGTGACGACGTGAACTTCATCATCCGCGAACTGATCTCGGAGCTGAACGTCGGCCACGCGTACCTGTGGGGCCAGGGCGACGTCGAGAACGCGCCCAGCACCCCCACCGCGATGCTCGGCTGCGACTACGAACTCGTGACCGGCGACGCGGGCACGGCGTACCGGATCAAGAAGATCTACACGGGCGGGCCGTGGGACTCCGACGCCCGCGGGCCGCTCAGCCAGCCGGGCGTCAAGGTGAAAGAGGGCGACTTCCTGCTCGCCGTCAACGGCGCGCCGGTGAACACGGCGAAGGACCCGTGGTCGGCGTTCGTGGGCATCGGGCCGGGTTCGACCGTCGCGCTCACCGTCGCGGGCGTGCCGAACACCAAGGGCGAGGGCGACAACGCTCCTCGCGAGGTGCTGGTGAAAGCGATTGGCATGGGCGAGGAGACCAACCTCCGCTACCGCGCCTGGATCGAGGCCAACCGCGCGATGGTCGAGTACAAGTCCGGCGGCAAGGTCGGCTACGTGTACGTTCCCAACACCGGCGTCGACGGGCAGAACGACCTGTTCCGCCAGTTCTACGGTCAGCGCGCCAAAGCCGCGATGATCATCGACGAACGCTGGAACGGCGGCGGGCAGATCCCCAACCGCTTCATCGAACTGCTCAACCGCCCGCGCCTGAACTACTGGGCCCGGCGCGACGGGCGCGACTGGCCGTGGCCCGCCGACTCGCACCAGGGCCCCAAGTGCATGCTCATCAACGGGCTGGCCGGCTCGGGCGGCGACTGCTTCCCGTGGTACTTCAAGAAGTTGAACATCGGGAAACTCATCGGCAAGCGCACCTGGGGCGGGCTGGTCGGCATCGAGGGCCAGCCGCCGCTCATCGACGGCGGCGCGATCACCGTCCCCTCGTTCGGTTTCTATGAGAAGGACGGCACCTGGGGCGTCGAGGGCCACGGGACCGACCCGGACATCGTCGTCGAGGACGATCCCGCCAAGATGCAGAACGGCGCCGACCCGCAGCTCGAGACGGCGGTGGAGGTGATGCTGGCGGAGATCAAGGCGAACCCGTACGCGCCGCCGGCCCGCCCGAAGGCGCCGGATCGTCGCGGGATGGGCCTGCCCGAGTCGGAACGCTGAGCGCGGCTGGACCGGTGACCTGAACACGACAACGGCTCGCCGCTCGGCGGGCCGTTTTTCATTGCTTGAGCGCCCGCCGCGGACCGGTGCCGAACGCGGGCGCCGCTTACGCGTGGATGGCGGTCAGCATGCGCTCCGCGACTTCGCGCGCCGCATGGAGGTACCGCGGGCTGCCCTCGCGGTGCATGAACGCGGGCGAGATCGACGCCATCAGCAGGCGCCGCACATTCGCCAGCGTGGCGTAGTCGTCGGAGCAGTCCATGCCGACGGCCTTGCGCGCCTTGGCGATGAGCGAGACGGGCTTCACGCCGTCGAGCACCTCGGGCCGGCCCCAGAACTGGCGCTCGAGGTACACCGCGTCCTCGACCCAGTGCCCGCGGTGGACCTCGCCCAGGTCGAACAGCACGGTGTCGGACGGTCCCCACGCGGTGCCGGCCGGGCGGGTCATCGCGTTGCCGGGGTGCAGGTCGCCGTGGCACCACGTATTGACGGCCCGCGTGTCCCACACGGCGACGATGCGCGGCAGCACGCGGTGAACGTGCTTCAGCAGCGACGCCCACGACTGCTCTTCGCTGGGATGGTTGGTGCGGACCGAGGCGCGGGCCTTCTCCAGCAGCACGGGCCAGTTGAAGGCGTTCTCCGCCTCGCCGGTGGGCCAGAGTTCCGAAGTGCGGAGGTGGAAGCGCGTGACCGCGCCCGCGAGCGCCGTGAACACGTCCTTGTGCAGCGAAGCGGCCAAGGGGTTGCCGGGCAGACGTTCCATGACGATCCAGCCCAGGTCGTAGCCCGCGATCTCGAGCCCGTGCCTCACGACGCGCGGGGTGGGCGCGTCGGTCTCGGACAACCCCTTGAGAAAGCGATACTCGCGCGGACCGACGGGGATCTTGACAACGACGTCGAGGTTGCCGCGGTCCTCGGAACGGAACCGTGCGTAGGCGGTGGCCGCGCCGCCGCGCTGCCAGTCGGTGCGGAACCAGCGGACATCGGAGAGGCGGTGGTCGCACGCCTCCTTGAGTTGGGATTCGAGTTGCGGGCCCAGGTCGTGGGACGAAGCGCCGAGGAGCAGGCC